>DASVST010000467.1:0-2142 GCA_036387965.1 Segetibacter sp.
AAGTAATATCTCCTCCCCTGTTGATTTTATAAAACTCAATTCCCTTTTTTGTTCGCTCTTCTTCATTAATCAACACATGATTTATCTCACCACTTTTACCTAAGGTGTAAACCGGGTTATGTTCTACAAAAAGAAGATGGTTTGTAGTTTGTAATTCGTGATTTGTAGTTGGGGGCTGATTTTTAAACTCAGATTTTATTCTCACATTTTCCTGCAATAAATTTTCCTGCAAATCCCAAACCTCTTTGTATTGCCTGTTGTGGCCCAAATCTTTATAATAAACCTGCTTCTTCATATGCAAACCTACTGCACAAAAAATTTATTTCGATCAAGCCTGATGAAGCACTTAGATATTGTCACTTTCTTCAATAAAAAAGTATTCGTACCTCAACTGGTTAACTGCCCACGCGATTAACACAATAGCCACTAGTGCTCCTGCGGCATTGCTTCCATTTTGCCACTCGTTTATTATAGAGTACATAATTGCGCATGCAAATAAAAGCAATATGCCGTACTTAATATAAAACCTCCAATCAGTTATACCTTCCTTAATAACAAACTCCCTTACTTCATTTGCATCCATCCGAAACGCCAGGTATTTTTTTTTATTGATCACGAGTGTAACTGTACCCGGACTTACATGAAATTCTTTTTTATCATCAGCTAAAAAAGAAACCTCCCTACTGTTTATTAATACAGTGGCTGGTATTCTTTTGAAGAACCCTTTAGATGATCTCTGGATGATGACTGTTGAGGAAGGCAGCAAGGTGCTTATCATGTTCGTGTTTATGTAAATGGACCAGATGACTATTAATGGGGGAAACTGATCTTTCCCATTGACACGTTTACAAAACCATCGGTAAGTTCAGTATTTCCACAAACTGCTTCGTTTGCAAGTATAGCAAATAGTACGGCTTCTTTTGCATTTGGATCAATGCCTAATTCTGCAGTATCGCGCAGCTCAATTTCAGGTAATTGCTCCTGTATAGTTTTTCTTAATAATGGATTGTGCATGCCGCCTCCGCTCAGGTAAATGTTGTACTTCGTTCTCTCTGCTATTTGATTGTTTATAGCATCCACAATAGTATCTGCCGTAAGCTTATTTAGGGTAGCCATAGTATCCTCGTGATTTATGTTTAGTGTGCCGCTCATTGTTTTAGCCTTAATAAGGTAATGCATATTAAACAGCTCCGGACCGGTTGTTTTCGGATAACTCTGCTTAAAAAAAGCATGATCTTTCAATTCATCAAGTAGCTGCTCGTTTACATTTCCCTTTGATGCAACAGCGGCATCCTCATCATAGTATTTCCCCGGATAATGTTCCTGCATATAAGCATCCATCAAAGTATTGCCGGGTCCAACATCAGTACTAAAAACTTCGCTTGCATTAAGGCTGCCCGCCAGGTAGGTAAAGTTTGCAATACCTCCAATGTTAAGCATGATCCTGTTTTCTCCTTTTTTAGAGAAAATTAAATAATCTCCGTAGATAGCCAAAGGGGCACCCTCGCCACCGGCTGCAATATGTTTTTGCCGGAAGTCACTTAACGTTATAATGCCTGTCTTCACTGCAATGTGATCCCCATCACCGATCTGTAGTGTAGCGTTACCGTAACCGTGTTGCTTGTGTAGCGAAGCAGGTGCATGATAAATAGATTGTCCATGGCTTGCAATCAAATCAATATCATCATTTGTCAACTTCCATTTCTTTAAACAGCCGAGTATTATATCTGAATGCACATTAGCAATATGCGAATTGAGTAAACATACTTTTTCTAGATCAACTGTTTTTTTAGAAAGTATCGTTTTGATCTCGGCTTTAAAAGACTTTTCAAAAGGAATAGTTTCAAATTCGAGCAACTTTAAATCTGTCTCAACCCCACTGCCTTTTATTCCACATAAGGCCACATCAAGCCCATCCACCGAGGTGCCCGACATCAACCCTATAACAATGCGCTCTTTGTTTTGAGCTATCCTATAAAGCTTCTCAATATTCTTGTTCATAACAATTAAGCAAAATAAAAAGGCTGCAATCAGCAGCCTTTTTATTTTATTATATCAAATTAAAAAGTAGGATCAGGAGGCGTGTTTTTATTGTTATCTCTCTCACGAAATGGATAAGGAAAGAAATTACGTTTTCTTTCG
>DASVST010000468.1:0-10537 GCA_036387965.1 Segetibacter sp.
CCCGCAGAGATGAGGGGAGATAATTTATTCCCTGAAATTGCATTGAATTATTTACCACCTATTATCGGGGTCATCTTTATCATTGGTTTAATATCCGCACTCTTCCCAAGCGCTGACGGTGCGTTAACCGCACTTACATCTTCTTTCTGTATCGATATAATTGGGTTAAAAAGAAAAGAGCATTGGTCTGAAGAAAAGAGGAAGAAAGTAAGACTTACAGTTCACTTCACATTTGCTATCGTTTTTCTCATTTGCATAATGGTCTTTAAGTTTATCAACAACAAATCTATCATCGATATAATTTTAAGATTAGCAGGTTATACATATGGACCATTATTAGGCTTATTCTCATTTGGTATTCTTACTAAACGCAAGTTTAAAGAGAGTGTGTTTGTACCTGTGATATGTTTGCTTGCACCACTAATAACTTATGCTATCGCGGAGAATTCAAAAACACTTTTTGGTGGTTTCCAGATCGGTATTGAATTACTTATTCTAAACGGCTTATTGACTTTCCTGGGATTACTACTGATCTCGAAGAAAAGTGAAGGAGTTTATGAATATCAAAACGAGAAGTTAACATAGGTCACCTTAAGTGTTTTTTAATGTGTTCTAAAAGAATGAAAAACTAATTTGCAAGCAATAAAAGATCCTGCTGCTCACCAGGCTTATGAATCGAACAGAAATAGTTAATCCATTAGCTAACCAATATGCAGCAACATTTAGTTCTTTGGAGGATGAGGTTTTAAAGCAAATTCATGAGGAGACGGTTTTAAACCATCCTCATGCACATATGCTAAGCGGGCATGTTCAAGGTAAGTTTCTCGAGTTTTTGAGCAACATTACCAGACCACTGTACGTTTTAGAAATAGGAACCTTTACGGGCTATAGTGCCATATGTTTAGCAAAAGGCTTACAGGATGGCGGCGAATTGCACACAATTGAAATACGCGAGAATGATGCAGCAACAGCACAACGAAACTTTAGCTTGCATAAGTTATCTGATCGCATTATTTTGCACACCGGGAATGCGTTAGATATTATTCCAACTTTATCTCGCCCGTGGGATTTGGTGTTTATAGATGCAGATAAAGAAGGTTATATAGATTATTACGAGTTAGTTTTGCCTCACCTCTCAGAAAAAGGTATTATCGTAGCAGATAATGTTTTATTTCACGGACAGGTATTAGAGGAAAACATTAAAGGAAAGAATGCGAAAGCAATACATGCCTTTAACCAGCATGTACAAAAGGATACACGTGTAGAACAGGTATTATTAACCCTAAGAGACGGCTTATTACTTATAAAAAAGAAATAATAATGAGAATCAACCCAACCAGGTATGCCATACTAATGGTATGCTCTTTATTTATTTTCTCCAACTCTTTCGCTCAGAAAACCCGTATTGAATCTTATGTAGAACAGTACAAAAGTCTTGCCATAGAAGAAATGATCAGAACAGGAATTCCTGCTTCTATCACATTAGCTCAAGGTCTTCTCGAAACCGGGTTTGGACAAAGTACTCTTGCAGTAAATGCAAACAACCATTTTGGTATAAAATGCAAAAGTGACTGGACTGGTGAAAAGGTTTACCATGACGATGATACTAAGGGTGAATGCTTTAGGAAATATAATACAGCTATTGAATCGTATAGAGACCATTCCGACTTTTTGAAGAACAGACCTCATTATGCTTCTTTGTTCAATCTTGAAGTAACAGATTACCAAGGTTGGGCTAAAGGTTTAAAAGCTGCAGGTTACGCAACAAATCCAAAATATCCACAGCTGTTGATCAAGCTAATTGAGGAAAATAATCTTCATCAATATACATTGTTGGCTTTACAACAGAAGGAACTGGGAAATTCTGAAATATTAGCTTCTGCAAACACTCAAATTGAAGAAGTAAAAGCTGAAACAATTGCTGCTGTCGATGAAGAAACTCCGGCTGAGGCAACTTCAGCACCTGAAGAAACTGTACATTTTACTTCTGCAGTTCCAGCAAATAGCCCTAGTAAATATCCCGAAGGCACTTTTACGATCAACGAATCAAAAGTTGTTTTTGCTGAAGCAGGAACTTCTTTATTTGCTTTAGCTACGAATAACAATATCTCGTATAACAAGTTATTAGAGTTTAACGATTTGGGTAAAGTCGATATAATTGAAAAGGGACAATTGATCTTTTTGCAAAAGAAGCAAAAGCGTGGCAGCAAAGACGTGCATGTTGTTGAGCCAAACGAAGATCTTTATGATATCTCTCAAAAAGAAGGAATTCAATTGAGTTCTGTTTTAGAATTCAATAATATTCCAAAAGGAATGACTCCTGTTGTTGGACAGAAATTATATTTGAAAGCATCTTCCCCGGTTTCTTCAAAAGCATTAGGAAGTGTAAGCAGCATTCAAACTTTCTCAGCTATGAGATAACCTTTATCTTAGCCGCATATTCCACGTTATGGCTGATATAAAGATTCACGACAAGTATTTTGTACCCTACCTTTCCGAACAGGAGATTCTTGACAAAGTAAAAGAGCTTGCTGAGCGACTAAATCACGATTATAAAGGGAGAAGACCTTTATTTATCTCTGTTCTAAATGGTTCGTTCATGTTTTCTGCTGACCTGTTTAAGTACCTTACAATAGAGGCAGAGATCTGTTTTATAAAACTTGCATCTTACAAAGGCACCAAATCTACCGGGCATATCATCACAGCAATTGGTCTCGATACCGATATCAACGGAAGAGACATCGTTATTCTTGAAGACATTATTGACACAGGAAAAACAATGGATCAATTTCTTCCACAGATAACACATCAACAACCCTCGTCGCTAAAAATTGCCGTTTTGCTCCACAAACCAGAAGCAACTGAGTATCCTATTACTATCGATTATACATGCTTCTCCATCCCTAATAAGTTTGTAGTTGGTTATGGGCTAGATTATGACGGACTCGGCAGAAACCTCGGGCAGTTATACCAGTTGAAGGAAGATTAACAATTGCAGTACAACGCTGTCTTGCAAATTTGCGTCATAGAGGTTAACTTGTTTAACCAACCCCTTTGAATTTTGATTAGAACATTACTTTTTGTTCTTTTATTATTGTCTTCTGCTTCATTGTCTGCTCAATATTACCTGCGCGGACAAGTTAAGGATCAGCAAGGGCAGTCTTTGGCTAATGTAAAAATTAAGTTATTCTCAAAAGGCACTTATCCCTATTACACTGGCTCAGGCGGAGCTTTTGGCATTCCTACCCACCTGCTGGTTGATACCATTACACTGGAAGCAGAAGGATATGAAACAGTTAAGACACCGGTTAAATCGACTTCATATGCCTTATTTGCTATGAAGATGAATAGCGCGAAATTAAACTCCTCGAAGCTTCGTCTTTCATCAATAACAAAGAATCTTTTAACCTATACGCCGTATATACCTTCCGAAAAAGGCGAGAGTTATTCGAACACTGTAGAGAATGTATTTGTAGAAACCACACAATACCCGGAAACAGGTCTGGCTATCAATGTTGACAGGGCTTCCTATAGTAACATCAGGCGCTTTTTAAATTTAAAATCTACAGCTCCACCTGAAGCTGTAAGAATTGAAGAACTCTTAAATTACTTCAACTTCCGAAGTAAAAAGGCTGCTGACCAGAAAGAAACATTCAGCATCAATACGACGCTTACTTCTTGCCCATGGAATGCAGAAAGTCAGTTATTGTTTATAAACCTGCAGGCAAAAAAAATAAACCTGGATCATACGCCATCAAGCAACCTGGTTTTCTTGATTGATGTTTCAGGCAGTATGGATATGCCTAACAGGTTGCCGCTTTTAAAGAGCGCCTTCAGGTTGTTTGTTGAAAACCTAAGAGCAAAAGACACAGTGTCAATTATAACATATGGGTCTGATGTTGCTGTACGATTACAGCCAACAGGTGGCGACGAAAAACAAAAGATTATTTCTGCTATTGAAGACTTAACACCCGCTGGTGCCACTGCCGGGGAAGCTGCAATCAGGCTAGCGTACCAATATGCAAAAAACACCTTTATAGTAGGAGGAAATAACCGTGTTATTCTTGCAACTGATGGTGATTTTAATGTTGGAATATCAACTGATAAAGAACTTGAAGACCTTATAAGTTTACAACGCCAAAGCGGAATATATCTGACATGCCTTGGTGTAGGAATGGGTAATTATAAGGATAGCAAACTTGAGGTTCTGGCAAAAAGGGGAAATGGAAACTTTGCATATTTAGACTGCGAAAGAGAAGCAGAAAAAGTATTAGTTGAGGAATTTGCACAAACTGTTTACTCAGTAGCAAACGATGTTTACCTGAACGTGAAATTTAATCCTGAGCTAGTAAGGGAGTATAAACTTGTTGGGTTCGATAATCCTCAAAACGCAATATCTGATAGCAGTATGGAATTGGAAGGTGGAGAAGTAGGAAGCGGTCATTCTTTGCTCGCCATTTTTGAAGTTGTACCTGCGCAAAGAAATCTTCATCTTAATACAAATCAAGCAAAACACTTGGCTTCTTTACACTTGTCTTACAAGGAAGTTGGAGACAATGAAAAAAAGAACTTCACTTATCAGGCACCTTTCAATTATTTTGATTTAAACAAAGCAGATTCATCCTTGCGATTTGCCAGTTCAGTAATCATGTTTGGAGGGTTACTAAAGCAATCCGCTTTTGCAAAAGATATAGATTGGGATGACGTAAAAAACATTGCACTCACCTCTACCTCAAAAACTAATTTGCTGCAAACAGAGTTTCTTGAAATGGTTGAGAAGGCAAAAAAAATATACTCACTAAAGAAAAGGTAAGTGATTACTTACTTATGGAAACTTCCTGAATACAGTAAACCTCAAAATAATTTCAAGCATCATCAGCACTATTGCTGCGATTACAAACGGAAAATATTTCTCCTCAAAACGATGAAAGGTGGTTCGCTTAATTTTCGATTTTTCCAACTTATCAATACTGCTGTAAACCGTTTGTAAAGCCTCTTTACTTTTAGCACTGAAGTATTGTCCACCTGTTTCATTGGCTATTTCCTTAAGTAGATTTTCGTTGAACTCTAAAGTAAGTTTTTGACGCTGCCTTCCCGTAGGTGTTTCTACTTCTTCTTCAAGTTCCTTATCCGAACCAACGCCGATGGTGTAGATTCTAATCCTGTAAAGCTTAGCCATTTCTTTGGCGATATCCGGTGGTATAGTACCTCCATAATCAACGCCATCTGTAAGTAATATTATGATCTTACTTTTCGATTTAGAGTCCTTCAGCCTATCCACACATGTTGCAATCCCGGAGCCAATAGCAGTTCCTTCATTTTCAAGATATCCGCTCCTGATGTTTTCCATCTGAGAAAACACAGCATCATGATAAGTTGTAAGAGGAACCAATGTAAAACTAACAGCGCTGAATATCACTATACCGATATTATCACCTGCACGATTGTTTACAAAATCCATTGCAAGTTCCTTAGAAGCTTCAAGACGGTTTGGGAGAAAATCTTTAGCCATCATACTTCCGCTTATATCAAAGCAGAGCATAATGTCTATACCTTCTCCTTCAGTATTTTCTTCAGTAAATTTTTGTTGGGGTCGTGCAATCGCAATGATCAAACAAACAAGAGCAAGGCATCTTAAATAAAAGGGTACGTTTTGAAAAAGCGTTTTATAACTTTTAACCTCACCTATAAAATGCGTGGTTGTTACCAACATCGATGCCTGCCGCTTCCTGTTATTTTTGTTGTACCAAAAAATTAAAACAGGTACAATAATTAAAAGAGCCAGAACCCAAGGTTGTCCGAACGTGATACCCTGGAACCACTGATATATCATATGATATTTTTAAACCGCCCTCAGCAACCGGCTATTGTTATTGAACAGAAATAAACTAATCAGAAGTTAACTAAAAGCTTCTTTTATCTTTTCGAAAAAGCTTTTATCGCTTTTATCAGGATGAGGTTTAAAGTTATTTGAATTATTTAATCTCTCCAGTATTGATCTTTCTTCAGAACTCACATTTTGAGGAGTCCATACATTCACATGTATCAGTTGATCACCTCTTGAGTAACCATTCACTTCAGGAAATCCTTTACCCTTCAACCTAAAGATTTTGCCGCTTTGCGTACCTGCAGGAATCTTGATTTTCGCTTTCCCATCAATCGTCGGCACTTCCGCTTGTGTACCAAAGACCGCGTCAGGAAAAGTTATGTGTAAGTCGTAAGCAACATTTAAACCATCCCTGTGTAAAGTAGGATGTGCTTCTTCTTCAATAAGAATAATCAGGTCGCCTGCCATTCCTCCCCTTTCGCCTGCATTACCTTTTCCGCTTAAACTTAACTGCATTCCTTCCTGCACACCTGCAGGAATATCGAGTGATACCATTTCCTCTCCGTAAACCCTTCCTTCACCTTTACAGTTACCACATTTAGCTGTAACAGTTGTTCCTTCACCATTACAGGTAGGACACGTTGTTACAGTTTGCATCTGACCAAGAAAAGTGTTCTGAACTCTTTTTACCTGACCATTACCATTACATGTATTACAAGTTTGTACGCTGTTCCTATCCTTCGCTCCACTACCAGTACATGTTGTGCAGACAACATGCTTTTTAACCTTGATGTTTTTAGAAACACCCTTAGCTATCTCTTCGAAATTCAGTTTAAGTTTTATACGAAGATTGCTTCCACGCTGACCGGTAGCTCTTCTTCCGCCACCACCGCGACTTCTTCCACCGCCGCCGCCAAAAAAGCTTCCAAAAACATCTTCGCCAAATATGTCACCGAACTGGCTAAAGATGTCATCCATGTTTCCGTTTCCACCGCTAAATCCACCACTTCCCGGTGCAAATGCCTGGTGACCATAACGATCGTATTTAGCTTTTTTATCAGCATCGCTCAACACCTCGTATGCTTCCGCAGCTTCTTTAAATTTCTCTTCTGCTTCTTTATCGCCAGGGTTTCGGTCAGGGTGAAACTGCATTGCCACCTTGCGATAAGCTTTCTTTATCTCATCAGCAGCAGCATTTTTCCCTACTCCTAAAACCTCGTAGTAATCTCTTTTATTTGCCATAGTATTTGTACCGTTCACCATAGCCTTTAATATGGTTTTTTGTTATCGTCATTTAATCATTGGGCGACATCGTTGCGTCGCACCCTTCAACCGCAAACCAATTGTAATCTTCACTTATAAATCTAATCAGCTCAACTTTTGCAAAGCTTACTTACCAACAACAACTTTTGCAAACCTTATTATCTTATCATTTAAATAATACCCTTTCGTCACTTCATCAATCACCTTTCCTTTTAAGTCTTTCGTTGGTGCAGGTATCTCAGTAATCGCTTCATGCTTTTCTACATCAAACTCAGTGCTTATACTCTCCATTGCCTTCAGACCTTTACTCTGCAAGGTTGACCGAAGTTTGTTAAAAACTAACTGCACACCTTCCTTTACCTGGCTAATATCATCAGTTGCCTGTAACTGTTTTTCAGCACGATCGCAGTCATCAAGCACATCAAGCAAAGAAGTGATAACCTCTTTACCTGCAGTTTGTATTAGTTCAATACGCTCTTTAGCGTTTCTTCTTTTATAATTATCAAACTCGGCAAATAACCTCAAATATTTGTCTTTGTGTTCAGCAACTTCAGCTTTTAACTTTTCACTTTCTTCATCTGCATTTTCCATCGGATCAGTTAAGTGAGAAGTGCCGGGCATGTTTTCATCAGCATTTATGTCCATTACAGTTTCAGTAGTTTCAGCCTGGTTCATTTCCTTTTCTTCCATACTATTTATTTTTGGCAAAAATAACAGTCAAACTCTTTGCCAAAGCACTTTTTAGAGTCAAATTGACATTTTTAACTAACCCAAACCGAAAGTGTAAAACTACCTTTGCAAAATGAGTAAGGTTATACTGAAAAGCAGGATCAGCACACGCGTTGCAGACGGACATCCATGGATTTTTAATAATGAAGTTGATAAAGTGGATGATACCGCAAAACCAGGTGATATAGTCGAAGTATTTACTCATGATAAAAAGTTCGTTGGAAGGGGGTACTTTAATTCGCAATCGCAAATTGTTGTACGGCTGTTAACAAGAGATGTAAAGGAAACAATTGACGAAGCGTTCTTTTACAACCGGATCTTATCAGCATGGCAATACCGAAAAAGCATCGGCTACACAGAAAACTGCAGGCTCATTTTTGGCGAAGCAGATTTTTTGCCCGCTCTCATTATCGACAAGTTCAATGACTATTTTGTTATACAAACGCTTTCACTTGGTATAGATCTTTGGAAGGATGCCATAGTTAAAGCTATTGAACAGATCTTTCAACCTAAAGGCATATACGAACGCAACGACGTTCCGGTGAGAGAATTAGAAGGTTTGCCGCAACAAAAGGGCTTCCTATCAGCCCCATTCGACACTAAAATATTAATAACTGAAAATGGGATCAAGTTCTATGTTGATGTAGAGAATGGGCAAAAAACAGGCTATTTTCTTGACCAGCAGGATAACAGGCGTGCTATTAAAAATATCGTAAAAGATGCCGATGTACTTGGCGTATTTACTTACACTGGAACCTTTGAAATTCACGCGGCGCATTATGGTGCCCGTAGTGTGTTAGGCTTAGATATCTCGGAATCGGCTGTTGCACAGGCAAACACCAATGCGGCCTTAAACGGAATCGAAAACGTTTGCAAATTTGAAGCAGTAAATGCCTTTGATGCTCTAAAGCTATGGGGTAAAGAGGGAAGGCAATATGATGTTGTAATGCTTGATCCTCCGGCATTTACTAAAAGCAGGCAAAATATTGATAAAGCTGTAACAGGCTACAAGGAAATAAACCTTAGGGGAATGAAACTTGTGAAACCCGGTGGCTTTTTAGTTACCAGCAGTTGCACAAACCTTGTGTCACCAGAACTGTTTTTAAAAACCATACATGCGGCAGCGAAAGATGCACGGAGAAAATTGCGCCAGGTTACTTTTAAGTCACAATCAAGCGACCATCCTATCATCTGGAGTATGGAAAATACGAACTACTTAAAATTCCTGATTGTTCAGGTATTGTAAAGTTTAATGCAATAATTTTTACATATTGAAGTTATAACACATCAAACCAAACGAATGACAGCGGCTTCTCTAAAAAACTTCAGGTATAGTTTCTTAAAACTTATGGACAAGCAAGGGCTGCTGCAATTTGTAAACTTTAAGTTCAGCAAAAAACTTTACGGAAAGAAATTTAAGATCCCAATTATAAATGGAATAGGCTACCAGCACTTTACCGGCGCTGAAGAATGGGCAACAGAAGTCTACAAAAAAATTCTTCAGAATTATGAGGGAACTTTTATTGATGTAGGGGTAAACAATGGTCAAACAATTTTGAAAGTGGCATCTATCAATCCTAAGCAATCTTATTTCGGTTTTGAACCCAATCCAGTTTGTTATCATTACTCCCGAAGGTTGATTGCGCAAAATAACTTGTCTTCATTTAACCTTTTTCCTGTTGGACTGCATACAGAAAATAAATTGGTGGAGCTTTTTCATGATAATGAATTTGCTTCGGGAGCAAGTATTCTTCCGGACTTCAGAGAAAATAAAAAAAGGTATAACCAGGTTCAGAACGTAATGGTGATGAAGGGAGATGAAGTTATTCAGCAAAAAGAACCTGTCGCAATTTCTTTGATAAAAGTAGATGTAGAAGGTGCAGAGCTGGAGGTAATTTCAGGATTGAAAGAAACGATAACTAAATATAAACCTGTAGTATTATTAGAAATACTTCCTGTTTATTCCTTAGCAAAAGAAAATGGCAGGTTTAGGAAAGAAAGGCAGGATGCACTATTGCAGGCAATGTTTAATCTTGGGTATAAGATGATGCTAATTAATGAGCAAGATGTAACGTTAAAACAGTTAGATAATATTGAAGTGCACGATGATATGGACAGGACTAATTATCTCTTTGTTCCGGAAGAAAAGGTGGAGAAGGTTCTTGAATTGTTTTGAAGCTAAAATTATTTAGCCACCTGGAATTTACCCGATTCTATAATTTTACCGGATTTATCTCTTAATTGAAAAATATAAACTCCCCTGTAAAATTCGGTGAGAGGAACATCGTTCTTTTGGGAAAGCATTGTTCTTTCAAATACTTTCTTTCCCAAAAAATTAAAAATCTGGAGTGTATATCCCCTATCAATTGTCTTTTGAAATTCGAAGCTAATAACCGACACCGCGGGATTTGGATAGAACTTTACAACTCTTTCTTTTGCATCGAATATTGCAGGAGTTCCATTTTTAGCAGGCTGAGCCTGGGCTAAAAAACTGAAAGCAATAAAAATAATGAGTAAAAGTTTTTTCATCTAGTGTTTTTATTCTTTATAAAGTTACTTATTAATGGTATCAACGCAAATCTTTTGCCAGATATTGTTATTCTTTTTTAATTAAGATGTTTTAACGCAGACTGTATCGCAGTAAAATCCGGCAAATCACCCGGACTTGCACACACTTCTACGTAACGTACAATTCCTTCTTTATCAAGAATAAAGGCT
>DASVST010000469.1:0-2402 GCA_036387965.1 Segetibacter sp.
CACAGGTTTCAAATTATTTTTCAAGAAAGACGAAGAAGAGTTTAACCCGGCTGAGTCTGGGATTTATAAGTGGACAAGTAAGTTATTCCGGATGAGTCATGCTGACCCTCAGGGACGCTTTGTAGTTCGCCATAAAGGCAAGATATTCTTCACGACTTTATCAATGGTTGTTTTAATGCTTGCCGCAACTGATATTGTGTTTGCATTAGATAGTATTCCAACAGTTGTTTCGCTGGTTAGGGAAAAGGCCGATGTGCCATTTTCTTCCAATGATATTCTCGTGATTTACTCATCAAATATTTTTGCCATTTTAGGATTGAGAAGCTTGTTCTTTTTACTTCGTGGCGCTGTTGATAAATTCGATTACCTGCAACAAGGTATTGCGATTGTACTGATCTTTATCGGTGTAAAAATGCTGATTGAATATTTTGATATTCATATTTCGATATACATTTCGCTTGCAGTGATTGTACTTTGTTTGGGTGGATCGATCTTGTATTCAGCTTATGCACCAAGGCGAAAGGGTGTTCCTGGAGAGGTTGAAGATGGCTCGATAGATCTCTGACGTTATTCATCAAGTAATACCTCATGTAACTTTTTCCTTGGCTTATACTATTGATAAAATATCTTCAGTTATCAACGGTACAGCTTTACTTGCTGAACCTGGAACTTTAATCGAGCACTTGCTTGTTGACAGCAGAAGATTAGGTTTTCCATCTTCTTCATTGTTTTTTGCACTCACTACTCGAAGAAAGGATGGAAGTATTTTCATCAAAGAGTTACATGAAAAAGGTGTTCGGAACTTTGTTGTAAAAAAAGGCTTTGATTCTTCACCTTATATGGGTGCTAATTTTATTCTTGTTGATGATCCGCTGAGAGCCCTTCAAAAAGTAACAGCTTATCATCGTAAGCAGTTTGATATACCTGTTATTGGCATCACAGGCAGTAATGGAAAAACAATTGTGAAGGAATGGCTTTACCAGATTTTAAACAAGGATTTTAAAATTGCCCGCAGCCCAAAAAGTTATAACTCTAAAATCGGTGTTCCATTAAGTATTTGGCAAATAAACCAGGAACACGATCTTGCAATTATTGAAGCAGGTATTTCTCAAATGCGCGAAATGGAATACCTGGAGGAAATAATCAAACCTAGCATTGGCGTTTTTACAAATATTGGAGAAGCACATAGAGAGGGATTTACTAGTGCAGAAGAAAAAGCTAAAGAGAAGACAAGACTTTTTAAAGATTGCAAGCAGGTAGTTTATTGTAAAGACGACGCTTTATTGGAAAAACTTTTTACAAATTCAGATGATGATAAGTCTTCTTCAGACAACAAAACCCTTTTCTCATGGAGCAGAAAGTCGCCTGCTGATCTAATAGTATTAGAAGAAAAAATCACCGGGCATTCAACTGTAATAAAAACTCTATTGACATCAACAAATGAAGAGTTATCTATTGAAATACCGTTTGTAAATAAAGTTTCTATTGATAACGCAGTGACTTGCTTATCCGTACTGTTGGTGTTAGGTTACACTAAAGATAAAATAGGAGATAGGTTAAAAAATCTTTCATCAGTAGAGATGAGAATGCAGCTTAAAAAAGCTGTAAACAATTGCACCATTATCAACGACAGTTATAGCAATGACCTTTCATCTCTTGTACTGGCACTTGATTATTTAAAAGCGCAAAGAGGAATAAAGAGAACTACTGCCATTTTATCGGATATAGCTGAGTCTGGGTTAGATTCCGATGCACAATTCACTTCAGTTATTACAAATCTATCAGCCAGAAACATTGAGAGAGCAATCCTTATAGGAACACTGTTTAATAAGCAAAGTAGCAAACACCTTAGTAAACAAAGTGATTTATGTAATAATATTCTACTCGAGTTTTATCCTTCTACAGAAGTGTTTTTGAAACAATCAAATACAAATCATTTTCGCGACGAACTAATATTATTAAAAGGTGCACGAAGTTTTGAATTTGAAAATATCAGCCGTTGGCTTGAAGAAAAAACTCATCAAACAATAATGGAGGTGAACCTTAATGCAATGGTTCACAACCTTAAAGAACATCAAAGAATATTAAAGCCGGAAACAAAGGTGATGGCTATGGTAAAAGCTTTTAGTTATGGAAGCGGGAATGTTGAAGTCGCTAACATTCTTCAATTTTATAAAGTAGATTATCTCGCTGTTGCATACGCTGACGAAGGAGTTGAACTGAGAAAGGCAGGAGTTAACATGCCGATAATGGTGATGAATGCAGAACCATCCACCTTCAGTTCTTTAATAGAATATAACCTTGAGCCTGAGATCTATTCTTTCAATATTCTTGAAGCACTACTTGTGCATCTGAACCAACAAGGTATCACCCAGTTTCCTGTTCATCTAAAGATAGATACC
>DASVST010000470.1:0-5399 GCA_036387965.1 Segetibacter sp.
ATGCTTTTTTGAATGTTCTTTGTAGCGAATTAAGTTATAAACCTGTGAAAAATCATATACACATTAGTAGGCCTTTATACAAGGCCTACTAATGTGTATATGTATACTCTTTTTTAAAATGCAAACTTCAATAAGAGAGACGACGATTTATAAGGAAGCTGATCAAGAACTCTTGCGCTATTTGTTTGAAGTTGAAGACTATTCATTTGTTCGAATTGACGCTGCGGGTACAATACTTAGCTGTAATACCGGGGCAAAGCATATCTATGGTTACTCAATTCACGAATTAATAGGCAAGCCGATAAGCAACCTCTATTCAGATGAAGAAAAGAAAAACGGCCATCCATGGATAAATTTGAAAAGTGCAAAAGAGAATGGTAAATATGAATCTGAAGCCTGGAAATGCGAGAAAAATGGTACAAGGTTTTACGCCAACACTATCTACAAGGCTATATATAATGAGGATAAATTAGTAATAGGATATACAAGATTTACTCGCGATATAACTGCACAAAAAGAACTCGAAGAAGAAAACAAGGCATTAACCACCCGGCTCGAAGAAAAAGTACAACTGCGTACAAGAGAACTCGAAATAGTTAATAAAGAGCTTGAGGCATTCTCATATTCCGTTTCTCACGATTTAAGAGCGCCGCTTCGTGCTATCAGCGGTTACTCAACAATGCTCAAAGAAGATTACGAAGAAAAACTTGATAGTGAAGCAAACAGGATTATCGATGTGATAGTTAGTAACACTAAGATGATGAGCCAGCTTATTGACGATCTTCTAACCTTTTCGAAAATGGCAAGGCTTGAGATAGTAAATGAAGCAGTAGATATGAAAGTACTCGCTGAAAAATGCATTATAGAAATTTTTGAGGCAGAAAAAATAAAGCACAAAATAATTATAAATGATCTGCCACCATGTAAAGGTGACGCTAGTATGCTAAAACAGGTGTGGCTTAATTTACTGGCAAACGCAGTCAAATATTCAGCAAAAAAAGATAATCCCATAATAGAAGCTGGTATAGTAGAAGATAGCAAGAACAACATTTATTATATAAAAGATAACGGCGCTGGTTTCGACATGAAATACTATGATAAACTCTTCGGAGTGTTTCAGCGGCTTCATAGGAGCGACGAGTTTGAGGGCACAGGACTCGGACTAGTGTTAGCAAAAAGAATTATTACTAAACACGGGGGGGAAATTTGGGGTGAAGCTTCTTTAAACGTGGGAGCGACTTTTTATTTCAGCATTCCAAAAAGATAAATATGGACAAAAAATTTAACGAGGTAGAGATATTGCTTGTAGAAGACAACATGAGTGATGCTGAACTGATAACAAGGGCGCTTCGTAAAGTAAATTTATCTAACAATTTAGTACATGTAAAAGATGGAGCCGAAGCACTTGATTTTATTTTTGCGAGAGGAGAATTTGCTGAACGCGAAGCGAAGAAAATCCCGAAGGTAATCTTACTCGATATTAAAATGCCCCGTGTAGACGGAATTGAAGTTTTGAGGCAGTTAAAAGGTAACGAGCACACTAAATTAATTCCAATCGTCATAATGACATCTTCAAAAGAAGAACAAGACATTATAATTAGTTACAAATTAGGTGTAAACAGCTTTGTAGTAAAACCTGTAGAGTTTCACGACTTTGCAAAAGCAGTAAGTGAACTGGGCCTTTACTGGGTACTTGTAAATCAACCGCCGGTAATAACTTAAAAAGAACATGATGAGAGAGAAGTATAAGATATTACATATTGAAGATGTGCAAACTGATGCAGAACTCGTAGCACGTGAGTTGAAGAAAAGTGATTTTGAGTTTTTACTTAAGGTTGTTGATAGCAAGGCAGATTACGTTGCTGCATTGGAGCACTTTTCTCCTGATGTAATTCTGTGCGATCACTCACTCCCCTCTTTCAATTCATTGGAGGCACTAAAAATAGCAAGGTCACAGAATTTGCAAATACCCTTCGTGTTGATTACAGCAACGATGAGCGAAGATGTGGCTATAAGCATTATAAGAACTGGCGCCGACGATTATATACTTAAAGACAGGTTGAACAGGCTACCCATTGCCATTCAAAATGGAATTGAAAAATATAGGTACGAAAAAGAACGCCGGAACTACCTCGAAAAATTATCAGCAAATGAAAAGAGATTCCGCGCATTAGTTGAAAGTGGAGTTGATGCAATTGTAATTCTCGACGTTAAAGGTAAAGCAACTTATTCCTCGCCATCTGTACCGCGAATGCTTGGTTATACTGAAGCTGAAATAAAAGAGTTAGGAGTATATGAATTACTGCATCCTGACGACAGAAAAGGCGTTGCAACTAAAATGGAGGAGTGCTTACAAAAACCAGGTGTTGCAATTGAAGGGTATACATCAAGGGTTAAACACAAAGATGGTAGTTGGAGATGGATGGAAGCTACACTAACAAATATGTTGCATGATCCTGCAATTAATGGTATTGTAGACAATTTTAGAGATGTAACAGAAGAGATAATTGCTGCACAAGGCACAATAGACAATGAGGCTTTTACCGCCGGGTTGCTTGATTCATTGTCATCTAACATTGCAGTTGTAAATGCAGCCGGAACTATTATAAAAGTAAATAAATCGTGGAATACCTTTGCTCTAGACAACAACGCTTCTTCTCTTGAAAAGTGTAGTGTAGGAGCAAATTACTTCGACGTATGTTCAAATACCATCGGAGTTGGTGATGATGTTCCTTTGCTAGCAATGGATGGAATTAAGAAGGTTCTCTCGGGTGCAACTAACGATTTCTATCTTGAATACCCCTGCCACTCTCCTTTAGAAGAAAGATGGTTTTATATGCGGGTAAAACGCTTTGACAGTAGCGAACCTTTGGCATTGATAGAACATCAATATATAACTGAAAGAAAAAAAGCAGAGCTAAAGGTTATTGAAACTGCTCAAGAATTAAAAAGAACATTAAACGATGTAGATAAAATTATGAACTCGTCTTTAGATGTTATTTGCTCTATTGATGAAGATGGAAAATTTGTAAGACTAAGCGCCGCAACTGAAAGAATTTGGGGGTATAAGGCTCATGAACTTGTAGGAGTTAAGTTTATGGATCTTGTATATGAAGAAGACAAGGAAAAAACAAACCTTGTTGCTGCAGACATAATAAGCGGCATACCTGTTACCATGTTTGAGAATCGGTATATTCATAAAAATGGAACATTGGTACCGGTACTATGGTCAGCTTCTTATGATGAGGATGACAAGTTAATGATCGGCATTGCTAAGGACGCAACAGAGAAAAAAATTCTTGAGCGTACGGTTGAGGCGGAAAAACAACGTTTTCAAAACATCTTTATGCAGGCACCCTCTTGCATGGGCTCATTAACAGGTCCAAACCATGTTTACGAATCGGCCAATCCACTTTATTTGGAACTAATAGGTAAGCAGGATATTATAGGCAAGCAAGTAACTGAAGTACTACCAGAAATCATAGAGCAAGGCTTTATTGATATCCTCGATAACGTTTTTAAGACAGGGGAAACCTTTATTGGTAAAGAGTCTCCAATAACATTTTATCACAACGATCGACAGGTTCAGAAATTTTTGAATTTTATTTACCAGGCAAATAAAGATATTACAGGCAAGGTAGCGGGTATCTTCTTTTTTGCTATAGACGTAACTGAGCAGGTTCAATCACGCAAAAAAATAGAGGAAAGTGAAAAAAAGTATCGGCAAATAGTTGAAACAGCCCAGGAGGGAATATGGTTAGTTGATGAACACGATAAAACCATCTTTGTAAACAGTAAACTATGTGACATACTTGGCTATGATGAGGCAGAGATTTTAGGTAAAGAAATCTTTTATTTTATAGATACGGAATCACAACGATTGGCTGAGAAAGCAATGGAAAATAAAAGGAAGGGGAATACCGGACAGGGAGATATAAAGTATATAACAAAGGCTGGGGAGAAAATAACTGCGAACGTATCTGCTAATCCAATATTTAATGATGATGGAAAGTACATCGGTGCCCTTGCAATGGTTACTGACATTACAGAAAAAGTAAAACTGCAAAAAGAGTTACAAGAGGAGCAGTTTAGGAGTCAACACGAACTAATGAAAGCCGTTGTTGATGCACAAGAGAAAGAGCGTGCAGGCATCGGTGCAGAATTACATGATAATGTTAATCAGTTACTAGCCACCTCACGATTGTATATAAACATCTGCCTCTCTCGTCCGGGTAATCAAAAGGAATCTCTTTTAAAAAGCCAGGAATATATTTCTGAAGCTATTGAAGAGCTAAGAAGATTATCACACGCTTTGGTTGGCCCAACGCAGGATAGAATAATGGGACTTGTCCCTTCTATTCAAGATCTGATACTAGACATTTCGAACACAAAAAATATTACTGTTGATTTTAGACATTCTACTTTTCGTGAAGAAAGAAATGAAGTGGGACTAAAGCTGGTGGTATATAGAATTGTCCAGGAGCAAATCAACAACATTCTTAAGCATGCAAACGCCTCTGAAATCAAGATTGAATTGAAGAAGGAGGGGAAAGATTTGGTGGTTATAATTAAGGACAACGGTAAAGGCTTCGATACTTCAATTCAGCGAAGAGGAATAGGGTTACAGAATATAAACAACAGGGCAAAATTGTATGATGGCACCGTTCAATTAATATCGTCTCCCGGCAGAGGCTGCGAAATGATCATAGCGTTTAAAGATCATGCTTTCGGTATAATTAAAAATGCTGTTTAAGGTTTCTTCCTGGTGGAGTTCGAAATATTTATTTAAAGTAGTCGCAAGCCATTCGCATCTGGGCATGTTTGCTGAAAATGTTTGCGTTATTTCCTGTTACTCTTATAAACTTCTTTCCCGTTTATAACTGTCCTTAAAACTTTTACATTGCTTATTTGATCGGGTTGAATTGAAAATAGATCATCGGATAAAACAGCAAAATCAGCCAAAAAACCAACCTTCAATAAACCAACTCTGTTCTCCATAAAACCAGCATAAGCATTATTTTGGGTATAACATTTAAGCGCTTCTTCAACAGATACTTTTTGCTCGGGGAACCAGCCATTTGGATTCTTATCGTCAGTTGTTCTCCTTGTAACAGCGGCATAAATTCCTAACAGGGGAGAAAGTGGCGCTACCGTCCAGTCTGAGCCAAACGTTAGCTGGGCACCATTGCTTAATAGACTTTTGAAGGCATAGGTGCCTTTTAATCGTTCATCTTCCAAACGTTTATTTGCCCATCGGCCGTCATCAATAGCATGATAGGGTTGCATAGATGGAATGACCCCTAAAGTTTGAAAACGAGTAATAGCTTGTGGTGTTAAGTGTTGCGCATGTTCAATTCTAAAGCGTTTTGATTCTCCTTTGCTCTTTTCTATAATGTGTT
>DASVST010000471.1:0-10809 GCA_036387965.1 Segetibacter sp.
CTTCTTTGTTTAATCCTGTTAATGTTTTTTGATTACCAACTCTTGTACATTGGGCATCATCGTTGCCACGCTCGATTCAAAGGCATCACAATAGTTATCCTTAGTTTCATTAGTTTAACCATGTTTCATATCGGCAACTTGCCGCATCGTTGGACAGATTAGTTCTAATAATCCTTTTCGTTTATAATTTTTTTTCCAGTGCATTGAAAATTTTTCAGAGATTCGCTTTGATGAAAACAATTGACCTTCACGAACTCTCTCCAGTTGAAAAACAACAATGGCTTCAACATGCAATTGCACCACGCCCTATTTGTTTTGCAAGTACAATCGATAAAGAAGGTAATGTAAATCTCAGCCCCTTCAGCTTCTTCAATTTGTTTTCAACCAACCCGGCTGTTGTTATTTTTAGTCCTTCCCGAAGGGTTAGAGATAACACTACCAAACATACATTACAAAACGTATTGGAAGTACCTGAAGTTGTAATCAATATGGTTGATTACGACATGGTACAACAGGCAAGTCTTGCCAGTTGCGAGTACCCGAAGAACGAAAATGAGTTTACTAAAGCAGGCTTTACAATGCAGCCCGCTACCATTGTTAAACCTCCGATGGTTCAACAAGCGAAAGTAAAATTTGAGTGTAAGGTTTTAGAAGTAAAAAGTCTGGGTAATGAGGGCGGTGCCGGCAACCTTGTTATTGCAGAAGTTGTACGTATGCATGTTGAAGAAAATATATTGGGAGAGAACGGCAAAATAGATCAGACAAAATTTAACCTCGTAGCTCGTCTTGGTGGCGATTGGTATTGTAAAGTTGATGCGAGCAATCTTTTCTTAGTTGAAAAACCAAATACCAAACTAGGCATTGGGGTGGATGCATTACCGGACAACATAAAGAACAGCAAAATTTTATCTGGTAATAATTTAGGTCAGCTTGCTAATGTACACGATGCTCCTGTTATCGATCCCGCCTTTGAAGATGATAAGCTTAAGAACATCTTTCAATACTATTCATTATCACCAGATGAAATGGAACACGAAATACATCTTTATGCAAAAGAGTTGTTGAATGAGGGAAAAGTTAAAGAAGCATGGCAGGTATTGTTATCTACTGCAACTCTGTGATGTTTCGAAATCCAACTACATCCAATTCTCATCCCTACTTTCAACATAGTACAATGACAGATCTGCTAAATAAGTTGCAGTACTCAGTTTAATAAACGGAAGCTTCACCTGACCACCAGCAGTTCTAAAAGTAACGTTTGCCAGTTCATGCGAACGCTGATAGGGACTCTGATCAACCTGAATTTGTTGCACCTTTTTCCACGTAAGCAAAGTATACTTTCTCCCCCATACTCCTGAGTACATTTGTAGACCTTCAGCATTGATTTGCCATCTGAAAACCACGTACCATTTTCTAAAATACCATGCAAAATACAGCAGTAGTATTAACGTCCAAAGAGCTGCTATTCCCACCGCAAAGTAGAGAATGCTTGCTATCAGAGCAGTAACAATAACACCTTTCGTTAGCGTTCTTCTCTTCCAATAATCGGGTTCAATCCTCGCCCCTTCACTTACTTCAAAAACCTCAGAGTTTTGATAGATTGGAACCAACGAAAACACCCGGCTTAAAGATGTTATGGGAATTTGTATTTGTTCTTTTGGCTTCATTTTATTGGCGCCAATTGATTGAACAGTTACTATCCAGAAGTTTATTTTTCTTCTCAGCCAGTTAGCCTTCCAGCTGAGTATTTGTATCTTATTAGATGGAATGATTCTCTGCTGATGATTGGTCAATCCGAAGGAAACTTTCCAACCCTGCGGCATTTCTTCAATGGTATAATTAAAGAATTTCAGCACCGTTCTTATAATTGAAAAAACGATTGATAACAACGCAACTGCAATAACAAGTATGCTAACCGCCATAGCAGTTTGACTTGCCATCTTCATAGCGTACGATTCCATTATTCCCCAACTATCAATGTTGAAAGCGTCTTTGATATCATCAAGCAAATTCAAGCTCAAGCTTATAATAATAAGAAATGTTTCTAGGTGGTTTGAGGTAAGGCTGAACTTAAGTAAGTCTCCGGCGCTCAACCGCGTTTGCATATTTCTTTCAATCTTTTCTTCTGTTTGTTGAGCCTGTGTTGAACGAACATCAGAGAGTAAAAATGCTTTAAGTTGCTCTGCTTTTTTAACTGATAATGCATCAATCTTCACTTCTGTTTTTTCAGAGCCCGCACTATCTATCGATACCTTTACAACCTGCAGAACCCGCTGCCAAATACTTTGTTCCAGGTGTACAGCAAGTATATTTTTTAACGGGACAGTTAGTGTTTTCTTTTTTAACCATCCTGATTGAATGACGAGTTTATCATCATCAATATGAAATTTATAAAACCAATACCGTACAAAGGCCGTAATAGTTGCAAGTAATGTGAAGCATATCAACATTGAGATAAATACCAATACTGCACCTTCTTTTTTCTTTCTAAAAATATATATCAGCACGAACGGCCATATACCTTTTAAAAGATCAATAGCAGATTTTAAGATGAGTATGAAAATTGCTGCAGGCGATTGCCGCTGCGGTACATGCCATCCTTCGTAATTATCAGTTAAGTTCTCCATTCAGTTGCGTGCTAATCCACTCTTTAATTTGTTGTGCCCTTTGTTCAGTTATTCCGTTAATTGTAAAGTCGGCTTCTTCCGATCCTGCGGTATAAATAGAAATGGAAGAGAGCCCGAACCTGCGCTCTATTGGTCCGGATTGTACACTTACATGCTGAATCCTTTTGAGTGGAACAGCTCTCGTTTTTCTTATAAACCATCCACGTCTAAAAAGAATATCTCTTTCACGCAGTGCA
Organism: Segetibacter sp.; assembly: GCA_036387965.1. Classification (GTDB taxonomy): domain Bacteria; phylum Bacteroidota; class Bacteroidia; order Chitinophagales; family Chitinophagaceae; genus Segetibacter. Next base: position 2,864 of record DASVST010000471.1, read on the forward strand.
TAACCACTGTGCTTAAAGCCTATGTTATTCGACAGCCAACCGATAAATGATAAACCAATAAAAACTCCTGCAGAAGTATAGATCGCAATAGGTAGTTGTATTGCTTTTATGAAATAAAAAGCCGCAATACCAATGATGAGAACGATCGATCCTGATATTAGGAAAGCTATCCTAGAGACTTTCAAATAGTCCTTTTCAAGCGGATTAAAATCGACAAGTTCAATTGTAGGCAGCTCACCAGGTAAAACATCCTTATTGGAAAAGTTCATGATTTAAAGTTAACCATGTATTGTAAATCTTTATGATTGCACAATAATAATTATCAAAAAGCAGGATATACATATCACACTCATCAAACGTATACTCTAAAAAAACTTTTGTTATTTTAAGTACTATTTACGTCGAGCCTGGAACGAACCTCGAAACCATATGTGGTAAAAAGTATCTGAAGGATATAAAGATGAAAAAGGGCAATTGATCTTCTTTATGGTTTTTTTGATTTTTGTCAAATAAATTAGGTGAGAATTTTTTTTTCTTGCACCCGTAAAATAAAGTTCCTGTTATGAAGAAAATACTCTTATCAAACTTATTTCTATTAATTATTGGTTCTCTCTACTCACAAGATACGGTGAACCAGAAATTGCCTATTTATAAAATATCAACCCCCGACAGAAGTTTTACCGAAGGTTATATTTCAACATTTTCAGACTCTGTAATCTACATTTCATCCACACCTGTTCGATTCAATTTAAATGGTTATTCTAAAACGGGAGATAAGGCAATCGATTACAAATCGCTAAACCAAATTTATATCAGAAGGAAAGGAACCACGGGACGAACTATTTTAAGCGCAAGTCTTATTGGCATTGGTACTGGTGTAATATTCGGATTAATAGATGGTGATGATTATAAAAGAAACAGTGGAAGTAGTTGGTGTCTATTCTGTATGACAGCTGGAGAAAAGGCAACTCTTCTTGGCATTACCGGTGGATTTACAGGAGCGGCTACGGGAGCTATTATAGGCGCCCTTAAACATAAAACTTTTAAGATTGGCCAAGACAAGCAAAAATTTAATAACATGCGAAACACCATTGTTCGTAGATTTTCAAAAGCTACGGACTTATAGAAGTTTTACATAGTAGCTACTCTATAGATGATTTTCTAATAAAGAATGTGATTAGCATAGGTTAATTTTGCACTTCTTTTCAATTAGAACATAATGAGCCAACATTTATCAGAGCAGGAACAAATACGTCGACACAAACTTGCTGAGTTGCAAAAACTTGGTATCAATCCATATCCTGCACCTCTATATCCGGTTAATATTACATCAACAGAAATAAAGGAGAACTATAAAGGAGAGGAAAATAAAGCAGACTTTGCTGATGTATGTTTAGCAGGCAGGCTCATGAGTATTCGTGATATGGGTAAGGCTGCTTTCGCAGTTTTGCAGGACGGTGCAGGAAAAATTCAGATCTATGTAAAGCGTGATGATGTCTGTACTGGTGAAGACAAAACCCTCTACGACCAGGTTTGGAAAAAACTCTTGGACATTGGTGATATCATTGGCGTAAAAGGATATGTATTCACTACAAAAATGGGTGAGGTATCCATTCATGTAAGAGAGTTTACACTTCTTACAAAATCACTTAAGCCGCTACCTATAGTTAAAGAAGCAGAAGGACATACTTTTGATGCTGTTACAGATCCTGAGTTTCGCTATCGCCAACGTTATGCTGATCTGATCGTTAACCCTCATGTAAAAGAAGTCTTTATAAAAAGAACTAAACTGATAAATGCAATACGTGAATTTCTTAATGAGCAGGGAGCACTAGAAGTTGATACGCCGGTGTTACAAAGCATTCCCGGCGGAGCTGCAGCAAAGCCGTTTATAACCCACCATAACGCATTAGATGTTCCATTTTACATGCGCATTGCAAACGAGCTTTATTTAAAAAGATTGATTGTTGGTGGTTTTGATTGGGTGTATGAATTTAGTCGCAATTTCAGAAATGAAGGAATGGACAGAACGCACAATCCTGAATTTACTGTGCTTGAGTTTTACACTGCGTACAAAGACTATGAGTGGATGATGAACATCACAGAGCAGCTACTGGAAAGAGTTGCTATCGCAACCAATGGAACAACAAAAGTTTCTGTTGGAGAAAAGGAAATAGATTTCAAACCTCCATACAAACGTATCAGCATTCATGATGCAATTAAAGAACATACAGGTTTTGATGTTAGTGAAATGGATGAAGATCAACTAAGAGCAACATGCCAGCAATTGCACATACATGTTGAGAAAAGCATGGGTAAAGGAAAACTGATTGATGAAATTTTCGGTAACAAATGTGAAGCACATTATCAGCAACCCACTTTTATTATTGATTATCCTGTTGAGATGAGTCCACTTACTAAAAAGCACAGAAGCAAACCAGGCTTGGTAGAACGTTTTGAATTAATGGTGAACGGAAAAGAAATTGCAAATGCTTATAGCGAGTTAAACGATCCTATTGAACAGCGTGAACGTTTCGAAGAGCAGGTAAAGCTGATGGAAAGAGGAGACGATGAAGCAATGTTTATCGACTACGACTTTTTAAGAGCATTAGAATATGGAATGCCACCAACATCAGGAATTGGTTTTGGTATAGACAGGATGTGCATGTTAATGGCTAACCAACATTCCATTCAGGATGTACTACTTTTCCCCCAAATGAGACCTGAGAAGCAGGATTGATTTTTAATCCCTGTAATTCAAGAACGGCTTTCTGTTTCCAAGCAAAGGCTTGTATTTATAATCTCCTTTAGCTTTTTTAAATTCATCTTTTGCTTTTTGGAGAAGCAGTGGATTTGTAAAAAGATCGATTGACATTAGCGAGATCGATTTAGCCGCGACCATCATACCCTTCGTTCCAACTTCAGTTCCGCCGCATGCAACTGCCTGCCAACTATGCGCTGGGGTTCCTGGAGTCCAGGTAGCGGCCGTTAACCCAACTGTTGGAACAGCATAGCTTACATCTCCAACGTCAGAACTTCCACCGCCTGGCTTGAATTTTAAGGGTTGTACCTTAGATGCTTCATCAACAGGCGGCGCTATAAAACCGAAGGTTAGTTGCAATTTTTTACCAAACTCTATTTCTTCTTTGGTATATGATACTCCGCCAACCTTTTGCAAGTTTGCCTGCATTGCTTCGTCTAAGGTATTGTTGAGCAAAAGATCATGTGTACCGCCAACAATCTCAAAGTTCATAGTTGTTCCTGTACCTAAAGCAGCACCCTCTGCGGCTTTAGTAACTCTTTCAAAGATCTGTTGTACCTGGTCTTTCTTTGGATGACGTACATAATAATATACCTCAGCAAAATCAGGTACAACGTTTGGCGCTTTACCTCCACTTGTTATAACATAATGTATACGCGTTTCCTGCGGTACGTGTTCCCGCATCATGTTAACCATGTTATTCATTGCTTCTACTGCGTCGAGTGCACTCCTTCCTTTTTCCGGAGAAGCCGCTGCATGCGATGAAATGCCGTGGAAGCGAAATTTTGCAGAGGAGTTTGCGAGGAACTCTACTTTCATTACGCTGTTTTCATTGTCGGGGTGCCAATGAATTGCTGCATCTACATCATTAAATAATCCATCTCTCACCATGTACACTTTACCTGAACCTCCCTCTTCTGCGGGAGTGCCATAAACACGTATTGTTCCTTTTAGTTTCTTTTGTTCTATTAGCTTTTTGATTTCAACTCCGGCAGCAATGGATGCCGTTCCGAATAGATGATGTCCACAACCATGTCCTGCTGTTTTGCCGGCGATACTACTTTTTTCAGGTACGGCTTTTTGTGATAGCCCTGGCAGGGCATCAAATTCAGCGAGTATTGCAATCACTGGTCTACCTGATCCATAAGTTGCGACAAAACCAGTTGGCATTCCCGCAACATCAGCCTTTATGTTGAAGCCGTTTTCCTGTAATGTTTTTTGCAGTAAAGCACTACTCTTTTCTTCTTTAAAACCTACCTCCGCGAAATTCCAGATGTCGTGTGCAATTGTTTTGTAAGATTGATATCGTGAGTCGAGATTTTGAATGACATCAGTTTTCATTCTACCTGTATCTACTTTTTGTGCAGATATGCTATTTATAAAAAAGCAGAAAATAAAATAAACTATATATTTTTTCATTATGAGAGTTGTCGATTTATAAGAATAGATCCTGGTAAAGCTTAGCACCCGATACAACAGAATATTTAGTGAGGTCGGTTACGCCTTCAGCGGCTAAAACATCTTCATCAATAAAAGTATTACCGGTACATTCTGTAGATGGCTTGTTTAAAATATAGTAGGCTGCATCTGCAATAATATCAGTTGTACGGCTCATGTTTATCAAGGCATCTCCTCCTAAAAGATTTTGTACAGCGGCGGTTGCAATTGTTGTTCTTGGCCATAAAGCATTAGATGCAATGTTGTACTTTTTCAGCTCTGCTGACAGACCCAAAGCTATCATCGTCATGTTATATTTGCTCATCGTATAGGCAACATGACCTTTCAGCCATTTTATATCCATGTTTATTGGAGGAGAGAGAGTAAGTATATGTGCATTGCTGCTATGCTTGAGATGCGGAATACATGCCTTGCTCATGAAAAATGTTCCCCTCACATTGATGTCGTGCATCAAATCAAAACGTTTCGGTTCTGTTTGTTCAGTAGAGGTAAGTGAAATGGCGGAGGCATTGTTTATAAGAATGTCTATTCCACCAAAGTGTGCAACAGTCTTATCAACAGCTTCCTGAATCTGAGTTTCATCCCGTATATCTAATTGAACGGCTAATGCCTTCCCGCCTGCATCTTCAACTTCTTTTGCTGATGAGTAAATCGTGCCACCAAGCTTAGGATTTTCTTCAATACTTTTTGCAGCAACTACAATGTTAGCACCTTCTTTAGCAACTCGTAAAGCAATTGCTTTTCCGATACCACGGCTGGCGCCGGTGATAAAGACTGTTTTGTTTTCAAATGACATTCTTATAAGTTGAGTGATGAATGCTGATTACTTGTTTATTAAAGCCTCTCGGTATTCTTCTTCATTAAATCTAATCAATAGTTTGCCACCCGCTTCAATTATAGGTCGTTTAATCGAGCTTGTATTTTGCATCATGAATTTTATTGCAGCAGCTTCAGTTGTAACCTGATCTTTTTCCTCTTCACTTAGTTCCTGCCAGGTTGTGCCTTTCTTGTTGAGCACGTTTTCCCAACCAAAATGTTTACACCACTCTTTAAGCTTCTTCTTACTGATGCCTTCTTTTTTATAGTTATGAAACTCGAAAGCCAGCTTATGTTGCTTTAGCCAATCACTTGCTTTCTTTACCGTATTGCAATTGGGAATGCCATACATTATCATCTTACTTATTTAAGAAATGAAGTATAACGTTTTCTGCATCTGCGCAAGCCTTTTGCAGGTTATCATTCACAATTACATGATCAAAAGAATGTTTGAACGATAATTCGTAGGCAGCCTTACTTACTCTTGTATTAATACCTTCTTCTGTTTCTGTACCTCGCCCTAATAACCTGTTTTTTAATTCATCTACTGTTGGTGGTTCAATAAAAATAGATAACGATGTTGCGGGAAATTGCTGTTGCACATGTATTGCTCCCTTTACATCTATATCAAGCATTGGTACTTTGCCTAACTGCCATATTCTTTCTAATTCGTCTCTTAGGGTGCCGTAATATTTTCCTTCATATACCATCTCCCATTCAACAAATTCGTTGCCCTTTATTTTTTCCTGAAAATCTTCGGTTGACATGAAATAATAATCAACCCCGTCTTGTTCTTTACCCCTGGGAGATCGGGTTGCAGCTGAAATAGAAAAAGCAAGTTGATCATACTTTCCCAAAAGATACCTGGTGATGCTTGTTTTACCGGCACCTGAGGGGGCTGTTATGATTATTAACTTATTTGTCATGAATAGTTATATCATGCAAATAAAAACAAACTTTACTGATAACTGTGTAGATAAGATCGATGATTATTGTAAGTCCCTTCTGCCTTTGTAGATGCAAATATGAAGCAATAAAAAAAGCCCTGTGTTTACAGGGCTCTTAAACAGTCAGAATATGTTAGTGCGTAGATATTGTTGTCAACTTAGAAGAAGGGGTTGTTCCGCTTCCGCCATTAATAGGTGATTCAGTTTTTTGTATTGCAAGAGTCGTAGCCAAAGCTGGTATCTCGAACTGTGCATTTAAAACCTGAGAAGTTCTTGAATACCACATATCAGAGTGGTTAACGTAAAAGCAACTTCCGCCCTTTATCGTCTCTATAATTTTTTTGTGAATACCAAAAGGTACTGCCGGGCAACCAAGGCTCTTGCTTATTGATGATCCAGTGCCCATTAGGCTTCTGCTAACAAATGTAGATCCATGAAGTACAATATCGCGGCTTCTTACCTGGTCATTAATACCTCTTTCAACACCGTCAAAACGCATACTTAAGCCAGCTCTACCCACGTAAGTTTCGGCTGTAACCATAAAGCCAAGGCTACTTTTGTTCGAACTTTCCATGTTTGAAAAACTGGTAGCGAACTCTTCGCCACTATATTTTCCGTGAGCAACAAAAGTATTGTATAACAACTTACCTGCTTTTAAATCAATTACATATAGCCTTTCGCTTGTGCTGCTTTGGCTATAATCACAGATCGTAAGCAAGTTACTTTTTCGAAGCTTATTCTTGGTAAGCAGGTATTGGTAACCTTTGTAAGCTTTATAAAAAACTGCTCTTTCAAGACCAAAAGGTAAAAGACCTACTTTATCATAAATTGAATCGCACAGCCTTTTAAAAGCCGGTGATTGAATAGAAGAATTCGATATAAGGGAAGGGAAATTTTTATCACCCGGTAAACCTTCTCCATCATTAGCAAAGGTGGGTGTAGAAGCAGATAAAACTGCCGCAATCATAATACCAGGAAGAAACTTGAAAAATCTTACCATAGAAAATAGAATATCAGAGGTGTGTAATTAGGTTACTTTCTGATAACATCTAAAGTAGAAGTTTTATTGCTTTTGAAGCGCAAAAACTTTTTTATTTGAGGAAATTTTAGGCTTTGAGTTGTTCTTCTACAGGCGTTCTGCGTTCAACAAACTCGTTCATATAAATTTTTACAAGAAGTATGAACATTGAGATGAGAATTGGTCCAAATATTAGCCCGATAAAGCCAAACAATTGTATACCTATTATTACTCCGAAGATGGTAATCAAAGGATGTACATCACCCATTTTTTTCTGCAGCATGAAGCGAAAAACATTGTCCACCGTACCAATTACGCCAAAACCGTAAATCAGCATTATGATTCCTTTTACGTCTTCATCTTGCGAAAATAAAACCAAGCTTAACGGCACGTAAGCTAAAGCGGCTCCAACGAATGGGATCATAGATGCTATGCAGGTAAAAATGAACCAAAACCAAACATCATTCACGCCCAAAAACAAATAACAAATAAGACCAACAATACCTTGTAAGATGGCTACCAACGGAATGCCTAAAGCATTAGAAATAACCAGGCTTTTAAATTCTCTACCCATAAACTCCACATTGTTATCCTTTAAAGGCATAAAGTTATACACCCATGCTTCCAGACGTTTATAAGACGCAAGCATGAAATACAAAATAAAATACATGATGAGAATTGATGTAATAGTACTAAACGTCGCACCAAGAACTTTTGGTAGCGAGGCTGCAAGCGTGCTTGTTACTTTATTTGCATCTTGAGCGCTTAATAATTGAATATCGAACTTTTGCTCAAGGTTGGTAACAGTTTTTGTAATCGCTGCCATTATTTTGTCTGAATTCTGTAGTACTTCCCCCACACGCCCCGACAGCATTGTTACCATAATCCAGATAGGAACCAATACAATAAGAAAAGACAGGAATAGCAAAAGGCCAGCTGCCAAACC
>DASVST010000472.1:0-13211 GCA_036387965.1 Segetibacter sp.
TGAATTACTATTTATGATGCAACGATCCATTACAATAGCACCCATTCCAATTAACACGTTATCATTTACAGTACAACCATGCACAATTGCATTATGACCAATCGACACGTTATTACCAATAATAGTACCGTTCTTCTGATAAGTACAATGGATAACTGCACCATCCTGAACATTAACTTTATTACCCATCTTAATAAAGTTTACGTCACCCCGAATGACTGCATTAAACCAGATGCTACAAGCATCACCCATAATCACATCCCCCACGATTGTAGCATTAGGAGCAATAAAACAGTCTAAGCCATATTTAGGAGTTACGTCATTAACAGTAAGAATGTAAGCCATATGATTTGTTTCTTCGTTAGATGTGTAGAGTACGAAACGAAGTTACAGTAAGCTTTAAGTAATATTGTATCATAAATACCTACTCAATATTTAATGACTCAAAGAGAACTTTTTCTAAACCACGTAGCCCAAACTTCACCTTCACCAATCGGGTTAGAAATTGTGAAAGCTGCAGGTATAAAAATGTGGGATAAGAATGGTAAAGAGTATGTTGATCTTATATCTGCGTTCAGTGTTTGTAATATTGGTCACAGCAACCCAAAGGTTATAGAAGCAGTTAAAGCACAAGTTGACCAGTACATGCACCTCATCGTGTATGGTGAGTTTATTGAAGCACCGCAGGTTGCTTATGCAAAAAAGCTAACCGACAATCTACCCTCATCTCTTAATTGCGTATACTTTACCAACAGTGGTGCTGAGGCAACAGAAGGAGCTATGAAACTCGCTAAGCGAGTAACGGGCAAGTCCAAAATGATAGCTTTCAATAACGCATATCATGGAAGTACACAAGGTGCCTTAAGTGTTATGGGAGATGAAATATTCAGAAATGCCTTCCGCCCACTATTGCCCGAAATTTATCATTATGACTATGGAGGTGATGAAGCAATTGAAGCGATCGATAATACAACAGCATGTGTAATAGTAGAGACGGTGCAGGCTGAAAGTGGGATAAATAAACCTTCAAAAGATTGGTTACGTTCATTACGAGAGAAGTGTAATGAGCATTGTGCCCTCTTGATCTTTGATGAGATACAAGCCGGGTTTGGACGTACAGGAAGTTTGTGGGCTTTTCAACAGTACGATGTTGTTCCTGATATTTTGCTGCTTGGAAAAGCACTTGGCGGAGGAATGCCTTTAGGTGCTTTTATCGCTGAGAAGAAGTTGATGAATACGTTAACTCACAATCCGGTTCTTGGGCATATCACAACTTTTGGCGGACATCCGGTTAGTTGTGCCGCAGGGCTTGCAGCCTTTGAAGTATTATTGGATAGCTGTGAAATAAAAAATATAAGCAGAAAGGAACAAGTGTTTTTAAGTCATTTAAAGCATCCCTCGATCAGGGAAGTTCGTTCTGCAGGGTTATGGATAGCACTTGAATTTAAAGACTTTGAAACCTGTAAAAGAGTAATTGATAAGTGTATCGAAAAAGGTCTTGTCACAGACTGGTTTCTGTTTGCGTCAAACTGCCTTAGAATTGCGCCACCGCTTATTATTACTGCACAAGAGATTTGTGAAGTGTGTAAGATTATCCTGGATGCTATAGAGCGCCAGCCCTAAAGGGCAATGTCATAGTTAAGCTGCTTGTGAGGACAAACAGCGGCATTCCGCTTGTGCTTGTGTCCTCACAAGCACATAAAGCCCTAAACCAAATGACATTGCCATTAAGGTCGGGGCTAAAACGCAACTCTAAAACTACCAAAGATTCCGAAGCGCTTATTTTGTTCTTTAGGTAATGGTGTGGGCAGCACTCTCCAAACAAAATCCAATCGTAAAACCTTCAAAATATTATCTACGCCTGTTCCAAGTTCCAGGTACATTTTATCATTTAAGCTTTGAAAGGTTTGGGTACCAACAAAGTTTAGTTTCTTGTTCTCTTCACTTAAATTTCCCCATACACCTTTTGCACTCCAGAATTGTCTAAGCTTTAATTTTCGTGTAAGAGGAATGTACCTGAATAATCCATTACCTATGTTGTGCTCTACATTAAAACCACTGTATTTATCACTGATGTATTCAAAGCGGTTCATCATATTAAATGCATACTTGTTGTAGTAATAAATCTCGTTGCCGGGGTGCACTTCAAGAAGCGTGTATGGTAAAGTGCCAAATACTTTTCCTGCAAAAAAACTGTAATAGAGATTTCCGTAAGGAGCTATTTGCATGTAATCAGAAACACTTGCATTTAGCTTGCTGTAATTATAACTGCTTCTAAAAACACCTGACCAACCTTTGGTATATTTTAATTCAACAATAGGAAGTGTGCTGCCTAAGCTCGTTCGATAAAAGGTAGATTCTATAAACTTCTCCAGGTATGCATATCGTAGCCTTAGTGATGTTTCAAAACTTTTCAGTGGATCGCCACTTATATTTTGATCAAAGAAGGATTTGTCCGGAAGGTTCCGAAGAGGATCGAATTCTTTGCTCGTAACTGCTAATAAAAAAGACAAACCGTTATTCAGCTCCTGGAATGCTTCAAAGCGTTTTTCTTTAACGAACTGGAACTTCACAGGAACTCCTATTTTGCGAATAGCAAGTGAGAAGACGTTATCTGTACTTATCTCGTCATAATACTGCTGCCCCTGGTCAAGATCTTGTAAGTACGAAGCATAGAAGTATGTTCTTGGATTGTTCTTTTTTGGTAAATAAAATATATCAGCCTTGCCTTTAAATTGCTTGTCAAGAAAGCCATAAGCAAGGTAACCATGCAGGCGAATTTTTTTATCGAAGATTGTGTTAGTTGCAAGATCGAACCTTAGCCTTGTACCTTCTAGACTGTTGGCGCTAATCCAATTATACCAAGGTCCTATTTCGTAATTGCCTACATCCTTAAGTCCTGTAGATAGAAAGTAAATGGTGTTGTAATATTTTTGATAGGCAGGAGATGATTGAATCGAATCAATCATCTTATAAATATTCTTTTCGTTTCTACTCAGCTCTTCGTGACGGCTATTACTCCAAAATTCTTCTGCATGCAATTCGGAATTAGATGCAACCTCAACCTCTTCCTGTTTCTTATTTTTCTTCAGTATTTCTTCGGTTGATGAATCATTTAGAAGAACATTTTTATAGGTTGAGGTCTTCCTTCCTTTGAATCCTCCTTTCGAATTTTCCAGAGGTGATATATCAACAACAAATTTATCTTTTGCTAAGAACCAGGTGGTATCATTTATTAAACGATACTCTTGTATCATGGTAAGATTTTGAACGAAGTTTAAGTTTGCATCAGCAGAGGGACGAAGAGTGATTTTTTGTATGGCATATGTACTATCATGCACCCAGCAATCTCCTTCAAAAGTATTTTCACCCCTACGTTTGGGAACAAAGCGCAGGTGAATTAATCGTTTGTTATTTAAATATTGAGTGTCTAGTAATTTGAAGTTGTAATAATTATCACCTTTATCGTGTAGCGGACTTACAAACTGTTTATCGAACACAGGAAGGAAGTTGGAGTAGACATTTACATTTTGATATGTAGCACCCAAAAGCTTGGTTACACTTTCATTATTTACGCCATTGGTTTTGCTTGCCTTTATCACCTCTTTGGTTCTTTTGGGTGAATGTTGAAGGTGAAAATCTGAAATTGTTTCTGTTAAGAACACCGGAAGAAAAGGTTTATCTTCTGTAGTATCAACATTATCGAAGATGAAGCTGAATGGTTTTAGAAGTTTGTTGTTGCTTAGTTTTTCTTTATTAATGTTTATAAGGTCAAGTTCAAGCTTATTATAAACCTCGTATGAAAAGCTTTTGTATTCAGCAGGATCGTGTTTTTTCTTGTTTGCTATAATTTTATTCCAAAACCATAAAGCTCTGTTGAATTTTACCTTTACTACTGCTTCGTTGCCAACAGGTGAAATAGTCATAAGTATGGTGACAGAGGTGCTTTCTGCAAACGTGGGAATATTGATCGCGATAGGCTTATAGCCAACCGACGTAACCAGCAAAGTATCGGGTAGCGGTGTAGAAAAGGTCAAGCTGAATGTTCCGGCAGAATCTGATAGTGTACCAAAACCACTATTTTTTAAAACAACAGAAGCGAAAGGTATAGGTTCATCACTCTGCATATCTTTCACGACGCCTTTAAGAACTTTTCCCTGTGAAAAGACCTGCACGGAGACCAAAATCAAGAGTACCCCCAAAAGAAAACGAGTAAAGCTTCTCCCCATAAATTGCAAGATAAGGCTATATGAAATTCAATTTTCAAGCCATGTTAAATTTAAAAGTTGTGGATATGGAACAAATTCAATTACTTTGGATGACAAAGTACTTTTCTATGTCTACTGATCCTAAACATCTTGACGATTTAAAAGATATTAAGAACATTATGCAACAAAGCAGCCGCTTTATTAGCCTAAGCGGCTGGAGTGGCATTGCGGCAGGAACTTGCGCGTTAGCAGGAGCTTGGTATGTATCAAATCAGGTAGAATGCTGGAAGCGTGGAGATTGCGAATTTGAACGTTTAGTGGAAGCAGGAGGAGTTAACCTCAATTCGACTCTGCTGCAGATTGGTATTATCACCTTTGCCACTGCATTCTTTTTAGCATTTTTGTTTACTTACCTGCGAAGTAAAAAAACAGGAGTGCCGCTTTGGAACTTTACAGCCCGCCGGTTGATGCTTAACGTAGCAATACCAATGGCGGTGGGAGGGATATTTATTTATAAGATGCTGGAGTTGAAATATTATGAGTTAGCTCCCCCAGCATGTTTATTATTTTATGGACTCGCGTTAGTAAATGCAAGTAAGTATACATTGGGAGAGGTAAGATATTTAGGCTTTGGACAAATATTACTCGGCTTAATAAGTTGTTGGGCTACAGGATATGGATTGTATTTTTGGGCAGCAGGTTTTGGCATCCTACATATTGTTTACGGACTTATTATGTGGTATAAATACGAAAGAGATTAAAATGGAGAGGATGGTATGAAGAATCCGATAGAAAATTTAAATAAACTGTTTGACAGTCGTGTTCGCCTGGGCATTATGAGTGCTCTGATGGTAAATGCTGCAATAAATTTTAATGAACTCAAAGAACTGATCCAGGTGACAGATGGCAACCTGGCAAGTCATTTAAAAGCTTTAGAAGAAAGTGGGTATGTGAAAGTGCATAAAGGCTTCATAGGTCGCAAAACAAACACTACATACTCTATAACCAAAGCCGGGGAGAAAGCTTTTAAAAGTCACATTGAAGCCTTGGAAAGGATGATAAAGTCGATGGAATAATTTTTTGTCCGAATACTTTGAGATGCAAAGTACTTTTAAATAAAGATCTCAATCAAAGAGTGATTACTTTAATACCAGATTTTCAAAATCACAAACGCAGGTATATGATAAATAAAATAAGCAGGTTAGAACTAATGTTATTCTTCTCACTAACATTTGGAATGTTTTTGTTAGCGATAAGGATTTATGTAAGTGAAAGTTTAATGTATGTTTTTTATGCCTGGAATTTATTTCTTGCTGCTATTCCACTTTTATTGAGTCGCAGCTTGCTTTATCAAAGAAGGATAAGTTTTAAAGCAGGACTAATGCTTTTCGGGTGGTTGTTATTTTTCCCTAACGCACCCTATATAATTACAGATATATTTCACTTTAAAGAGAGGAGCCCAATACCTACTTGGTTCGACTTATTACTTGTAACCTCAGCAGCATGGAATGGGTTAATCTTAGGTCTGGTTTCTTTAATGAATATAGAAACGTTCTTGATTCGACATTTTCTTCTAAAGCAAGTTCGTTTATTTGTAATAATAAGTTTAGCAGCCGGCTCTTTCGGAATTTACCTTGGCAGATTTCTCAGGTTTAATAGCTGGAATGTGATCACACATCCTGAAGTAATTATAAAGGCGATTGGAATGAGAGTAATACATCCTTTTGAGCATACACGTACATGGGGCTTTACGGTATTATTCGCTGTTTTTATTTCTCTGATTTATTATACTTTAAAGCAACTTCCTGCTTTGCATTTAAAGCAAAGAAGCTGATTAGCATTGCTGTTGAAGAATGCGGCACACCAACATTTAGGAGGTACCAAAAATAAAAACCCGGCACAAGCCGGGTTTTTATTTTTATATCTTGATTAAAAATCAAGCCCAAGAGAAATATACATAATCGGCTTACCTCTAAAGAAACCATTCATTTGCCAGCCTGCATCAAACTTTACAAAGTGACCTAATAAAGTACTACGGGCACCAAAGCCATAACCACCTGCAAGAGGTCCGATACCGCCCGCCCTTTCTCTCACTGATACAGGGTTGCCAGGCTCGCTATAAACAACTGTTGGTCGTTGGATCTTATCATACTTTCCATTCCATGCAGTACCCAAATCAAAGAATTGTGTTAGCTGGAAGTTTCTTAAAAAAGCATTATTGATAGGCTTATTAAATAATGTTGAAAATACAGGTAAGCGAAACTCACTGTTTATTACAAGAGCATTATTACCATTCGAAACATTCTGTTGAAATCCACGCATGTTTACAGCCAAAGTCTGGAACGCATAGCTCTGATCAGGATCGGGACGATTTGCATTATTAAACTTAGGATTGAACCAACCATCCATTCCTCCTAAATAGTAGATCATTTTCTCATTGCCCCAGCTAAGGTCGAAAGCTGCACGCCCTGCCCAAATAAAATTGCGATAGATGGGAACATAATAACGTGCATCTGCTCCATAGTTAAAGGTATACCTGTTGGTATTTACCTTATCTTTTATCGGCATATTAACGTCCATGAAAGTTTTCCAGCGTAGTCCATCCCAAATGTTTTGAGTCGGGTTTAACGTGTTATCATGTACATATTCGAATCTTGTTAATGCATACTGTGTAAGCTGATCCGGAAATTGAAGACCGAATGGATCAGGAGTAAGTGCCTGCGGGTTATTATCGAAAGGTTTTATAATTGTCCTATCTCTACGATAAGCGACAGTTGCTCTTAAACTTTTTACTTCGTTTAAAGGATAAGTTCCGTTGAACTGGTAAAAAGTTGTGTTCAGATCAGCATTAAAATCACCACCATTTGTTTGAGCTATAAGATTAGGATTGCTGGTTCTGTAGAATGTTGCTCCCCAATCGAAACGCTTACGCATGTTTTGAAAATTGAAGAGATATTCATTTCCTTTCAAGTTACTTCCCATTCTAAAACCACCTGTAAACTTATAATCTTCTAAAAGATCGCTTATAGTTGCACTAAATGTAAAGTTCACATTTGATCCGTTGCCTAACCTGATTGGACCACTGCCGCCCATATACTGCTGATAGCGATTAATTAGTAGGTTATTCGATACTCCCGCAACAAAATTATCGGCACTAAACTTAAGTTTATAATTATACAACTTTGACTGTTGAAGAACAGACTGGCTAACATCAGCCGGTTCGTTTTTGCCTGTTGGACGTTCCTTTTTCTCATCCTCAAATTCAGAAATAAAGCCATTATCCTTTCTTGTAGTATCCTGTCTTCCTGAAGACCTGTCGATAACTGTTGCTTTTCCTTCCTGCGCCTTTTGAGCGGCAATAAGTTGCCTTCTATATTCTGTTGGTCGTGCATTTACATTTCTTTTACGTAGCGCAAGGGAATCTACGCGAAGCTTATATAAAAACTTTACGTCACCCTGTCTTACAACTTCACTTACCTGTCCCCGATCACCAGCAATTCTTGTTTCTAAAAGACTGCTTTGATAGTTAGTGAGAGGGAAAGTGTAAGTAGAATCTTTTGTTACGCTGAAGTAACTGATGCTATCAGGTTCATTACGCTGCCATGCCGTAAGTGTTGAGTCTAATTCTTTATCCGGCGGATTTCTTAAAATCTCATCTCCTACATAATAAAGTGTATCTAAACCTTCTGCCTTTGTACTAAAAAAGCCTGCCCAACGATTACCTATACCATTTTCATCAGTTACAAAAGTGAAGTGGTTTACATTGTATTGGGTTGGAAGTTTGCCATTTCCATATTTTAGATCTGTAAGCTGAGATATCTGTTTTTTGGTCAGATAATCTAAAAGAAAAATGTTGAAACGATGATCACTCGGCAACACAGTGTCTGCACTTATTGCATTTGGCTTCGGTCTGTTAGAAGCGAAAATAATCCCTGTCTTATTAGGGAAGGAAACAAATGACGGATTCAAATCATCATAAACATCGTTTGTTAGTTGCTCAAGCTTTTTGGTATCTATCTTATAAGTAAAGATATCACTATGACCATTTTTTACAGCACTTAGCAACAGCGTATTTGCATCGAGCATATATTGTACATCCAGTATTTGGTCTAAGCCTTCGATAACATGTTTATCCCGCGTATAACGAGCAATTACATCGTATACAAACATTTTAATTTTTCCGTCTTCCCAATGGATAACTGCTACACGTGTTCCCTTACCATCCCACGCCATTAAAGGAGAATTTGGGTTAATGTCAAACTGTTTTGTTTTTACACCACTCTTCAATAAGGTCTTTATTGTTTCATAGTTCTCATTCAGCTTTACACTATATAAACCTTTTTTATACTCAACGACCACGTATGAGTTGCTGCGAGGGTTTGGGTTTGCATTAAACCTAAAGTAATCTGTTGTCTTACCAATTTCCTCTGTAACAGAAACGCTTCCTTTTGGCACATTACGACGCTGGCGGATATCTTTGAAATACCTGTCCTGTTCAAATTGCATGAAATCAGCCAACACATCTTTAAACTTCTTTTTCGCTATGCGTTGAGAAGCAGAATTCAGGTTTTTGTAGATGCGGGCCAGATATAAAAAGTAAGTAACATTTTCCTTTTTGTATTTCTCACTTATATAATACCAAAATGCATGACCAGCTAAAGTTGGTTTTTCAAAAGCAAACTGGTAAAAGTTATTATAAGTGCCGCTAAGCATTGCACTTTTTAATTCGTCATCTCTTTCTGTACTCCACGGCTGAGCTACCCATGCCACATAACCATCAGTAAGCCATTGTGGTAAATCGAGTAGAGCCTGGTTACTTGCAAACTCACCTATATCTTCACCAAAAAGCTGGTTAGCCATTAACACGCGGGCAATCCCTTCTCTTATCTGTTGTTTAAGGTGAGCATGATTACCATCAAAATAGATAATCATTTTGTTGTTTACCAACTGGGTTTGCCCTCCTGCTGTAGCCCAGTCGTTTCCTAATCCTATATTAGAGCTTCGCATATCATTGTAATTATTATATACAATGATATTCACTCTGCGTTGGAGTGAGTATTCAACAGTCGCTTCAATTCCGGGAAGTTCTTCTTCTGCAACCTGCGCTACAAATTTTCCTAATTCTAAGCCACCCTGGGTAAAATAAGAGTTGAAGTTTGAGGATTGATAAAATTTCCAGTTGAATTTTTTATGTTGAATTCTGTTTTTGCCATAGGTTACCGCATTTACCTGCGAAAACCCTTCTGCACATACCAGGCAAAACATTAAAAAAGCAAATATCTTTTTGCTCGTAGTTTTAAATTGCATATCCGATCTTTAGAGGTTTTAAAATTATGACAAAAACACTGTAATAGCAGTGTTAAAACTACGTGCATGCTAACAATTAGGTTTTTCACCTTCAGCCCGGTGCAGGAAAACACCTATGTTCTTTACAATGAGGACAAAAAAGCCTTAATTATTGATCCGGGTTGTTATGATAAGGCTGAAAAGGAAACTTTGTCAAAATTTATTTTTGATAATGGACTTGAAGTTGAAAAGCTGTTAAACACCCACTGCCATCTGGATCACATTTTTGGAAATAAGTGGGTACATGAAAAGTATGGAGTTGAGTTGTTTTTACATCCTGAAGAGGAAAAGGTGTTGGCTTTTGGTCCTCAGTCGGGCATAATGTGGGGACTTCCTTTTGAGAATTACGCGGGACCTCTGAATTTTTTAAATGCCGGAGAAGAGGTAGTATTAGGCAACAATGTGTTGAAAGTTATACTTGCTCCCGGTCACTCACCCGGAAGTATTTGTTTTTATTGTGAAGAGCAAAAATTTGTAATTGGCGGAGATGTGCTTTTTAGAGAAAGTATTGGCCGAACGGATCTGCCGTTAGGCGATCATCAAACTCTGCTTGATAGTATTAGAACTCAGTTATTCGTTTTGCCAGACGAGGTTGAAGTATATCCCGGTCATGGTCCTTCAACCACGATCGGTTACGAGAAGAAGCATAATCCATTTCTATAAAGTGCGGGTAAATAAGGATGAATTACGCAGATTCATCGGGATTGCATTATCATGAATAAACAAAGTCATTTCTCCTGCTGCTTTGCTTTTTATTGTTTAGCGTCTGCTTTTCTCAAACTGTTGAGAGAAAAACATATACCGATGCTAACGGCTGGATGATGTATTTGCCTGGAAATATCCCTGTAGTAATTAGTGTACCTCATGCAGGAACAACTGCACCTGACAGCATACCAAATAGATCATGTCCGGACTTACGGTAAGAGACTCTTATACAACTTAGTAAAAGCAGTTGATTCGGTTTTCTGGAGCAATTACAAGGTAATTGTGCATATATTCAAATCTATCCAGAAAAGTGGATTTAAACAGGGAAATAGAAGTTTGCGCCTGCCTTAACGAGCAAATGGAGGAGCCCTGGAACAATTTTCACATGCCTGATTGATACAGCCACTGCTATTGTACACGTGAATTCGGCTTTTGATTACATAAAGTTTTCATGGTTATCGTGTCCCGATCTAAAATCGGGAAGGTCGCAAGTTCGAATCTTGCCGCCCCGACGAAAAAACCTCTTCAATTTTGAAGAGGTTTTTTGTTTATTAAGGCTTCTGCAAACACCAAGTAGTCATACATCTTAGATTCTGAACGTTCGTAGTTTTTATTGGCTCATACAAACGTCCATTTAGTTCTGCTGTATAATAAAGAAGTTGTTTTTGATCTACCAGGTACCTTGTGCTGCCGTCCGGCAGTAGAAATCTGCCTTCTCCTTTTTCCGTCACCAAGGTTTCAATACCAATATTTGAAGCAAGCCTGCAGAATAAAAATCCTCCTGATTCCAACACACGCCACATCTCCCTTAGCATCTTGTCAAAATGATCATGATCTTTTGCGAAGTGAAGTACAGCACTCGAAATGACTATATCAAATCTGCCATCACTAAATGGCAGATTTTCAACGGGAGTAACTATAAAATTATCCACTGATTGCTGCGGCGCTAAACGTTGCGCAAGCTGTTGTACTTCTTTAATTGCCAGAGGGTTTTCATCAACGCCAAATACATTGTAACCGTTCTTAAGAAAGAATTGTATGTTTCTGCCAGTGCCGCATCCTGCATCTAAAACCATTTTGCAGTTATTGAATGTTCCTTTCAAAAGTTGGTCAAAAAGGTAGATGTCAATATTGCCGAACGACTCTGCTAAACTTGTATTCATCGCCTAATATAATGCATAAAAAAAGTCCGCCTTGTGGACGGACTTGAATTTTTATAAAGAGGAAACTATTCAGAAACAACTTCAAACTCAACTTCGGTATTGTTGCCATTACCAAAATCAATATTTGCTTTGTAGCTTCCTAATTCTTTAACCTCGTCTGTAATGTGGATGCGCTTACGATCAATTTCATATCCTTTTTGATCGCGTATTGCACGGCTGATTTGTAAAGAAGTTACACTTCCGAAAATCTTTCCGCTTGTACCGGTTTTAGCGCCAATTCTAAGAGAGCCATCTTTTAAAACAGCGATAACGCTATTCAATTCAGAAAGTAACTTAGCCTCTTTTTTAGCAAGTTGTTTTTGCTTCTCTTCCATTTGTTTCTTGTTGGAAGAGTTTGCTTCAACTGCCTTTTTTTGAGGGATTAAGAAGTTGCGGGCATAACCGCTTTTTACGTTAACCAATTCGTTAGCTCCACCAAGGTTATCTACATCTTGTATTAATATTACTTGCATGGGTGCCTCCTATTTTAAAAGATCAGTTACGTAAGGTAATAAAGCCATTTGACGAGCTTTCTTAATTGCCTGCGAAACTTTGCGCTGAAACTTCAGCGAGTTACCGGTAAGGCGGCGTGGAAATATTTTTCCCTGCTCGTTCAAGAACTTTTTCAAAAACTCGGGGTCTTTGTAGTCAATGTACTTAATGCCATACTTTTCAAAACGGCTATATTTCTTTGCACGTTTCTCTTGTTTGATGGCGGTTAGGTACTTGATTTCGTTTGCTTTTGCCATGGTTAAACCTCCGATATTTTTTCGTTACCTGTTGGTACGCCACTTCTCTTCCGCTGGTTATACTCGACGGCGTATTTATCGAGCCTTGTAACCATGTGCCTAAGCACTTGTTCATCTCTCAGGAGCTGAATTTTCAGCTTCTCATTGAAGTCGGATTGCGCTTTGTATTCCGCTACCCAGTAGATGGCCGTAGTCTTCTTCTGGATTGGGTACGCAAGTGATTTTAATCCCCATGGATTGGTGCCAACGATCTCGCCACCGGCTTCGGTAATTTGATCTGTAAATTTCTTCTGAGCGTTTTTAAATTCCTCTTCAGAAAGCACCGGGGTAAAAATCACCATCAATTCATAATTGTTCATTGTGATTCCCTGATTGGTTAAAAAATAAATTTGGAGCGCAAAGGTAAGGGAATGGAGGTAAAGTTGAGCAGGGATTCAGACCTGTTTTTCGGAGCAGGCGCTATTTACCTGTTAAAGAGGCTCAAAGATAACGCCGGCTAATGATTTTGCAGGACTTTTTGCTTCTGTGTAGCTTTTAGTGAAGCTTACCGGTGTGAATCTGGTTCACCTACAGTTCCAGATTTAAGGAAATTTTGTCAGTTGCAGCTCCAATGGCATCAACTTTGACCAATGCAGGTTCTGTGGTGTGGCATGTTGCTGACGGGTGAGACGTCCCTGAAGTGTGTTCTTAGAGTTCTCTCGGGATAAACTGCAGCGCAGAGCTAAATCACTGCGTTGCCTTTGAAGCGAGTGGCAACGATGATGCGATGAAATACAAATGCTGGTAACAAAAAAAATAAAACATAAACTATTATGGCTAAAGGAAGTATCAGGGTTCAGACGGAAAACATTTTCCCGATTATCAAAAAGTTCCTGTATAGTGATCACGAAATTTTTGTTCGTGAATTGGTGAGTAATGCGGTGGATGCGACTCAGAAGCTGAAAACGCTATCGTCAATCGGTGAAGCGAAAGGTGACCTTGGCGAACTGCGTGTTGACGTG
>DASVST010000473.1:0-7501 GCA_036387965.1 Segetibacter sp.
AGGGCAAGAAATGATAATTCTGCTGCTATCGCCTATAGTGAAGTTGATGAAGAGTTGCTGGAAATTCATAATGTAGTAATAAATACTACTCCCCTTGGTATGTTTCCAAAGATTAATAATTCTCCTGATATTCCATACAAATACTTATCAGAAAAACACCTACTTTATGACCTGGTTTATAATCCTGATAAAACTTTATTTTTAAAAACAGGAGAAGAGCAGGGAGCATTAATAAAAAATGGAGCGGAAATGTTAATCATCCAGGCAGAAGAAAGCTGGAGGATATGGAACCAGTGAGTCAATATATAATGGTCAGTAGACAAAAGGCAACGTCCCTTTACGATCGTTAATCAACCAATCAACTTTCTTAGTGCTTCTTCAGGTACTGCTACTTTCTTTTTCTCTGTATAATTAAAGCAAAGCATTCCGGTTTTTGCTTTTCCTGCTAATAAAGTTTCCCCTTCTTTTTCAACTTCTAACAGATAATGCAGATCAAAGCCCAACTTATCAAAACCGGTTGCGTTTACGGATACCTTTACTGCATCTCCATATTTCAGCTCCTTTTTAAATTCAATGGCTGCATCTGCCATTATAAGACTTGTACCGGCAAACTCTAATTCAGAATAACCAAAATGTTTTAAGTATTGTTGCCTTGCCTCGTGAATAATTGATAAGAAGGTGTCGTTGCCAACATGACCACCATAATTTAGATCTGTAATTCGAATCGGAATAATTGTAGAGAAGAGAAATTGTTCTGTTAGATTAAGTTTAACTCGTTCCATAATTCAAAGATAACCTGTGAACTACTGAATGTTAAACAAGAAAAATTTAAACGAGAGATAAGATGATTGCACCTACAAGCATAATGATTGCAGCGTATAAAATGTACTTGCGGTTATTGCTTATTTTTTTACTTGCATTTGCGTAAGAAGCTTGTGCCTGAGCCTTCATGCGATCCTGTTCGTCCAGAACACTGACTATTTTATCCCAAACATGTGATGGTGGGGCAACTTCTTGTTGAGGCATTGGTTGTGGTACGGTAAATTCTTGAAAGCTAAACGGATTATCGATATTCAGCCCCTTCGCACTATCCCAATTAGATCCTAATGGAATTGATTGAAAGTTCGTCTTCGGAAAATGACCTGGTTTCATAATCTATCGATTTTAATTTCTTTTGTTGCAAAGAGGTTTACCAAGAAATATCTCTTAGCAGAAAGATGAGGTTTAGTTCAACTAGATTATAATAATGTATTTTATAACCTATTTATTGTATAAGATGACAACTAAAATAAAAAGGTTGCAGACTTTTTATTAAAATTCCATTAAGAAGACATTTTTCTCCCAACGTGGGACAAAAATGCTAATAATTGAGCAGTTGCTTTTTGCCGGTGGCTGTACAAATTCTTTTCTGAAAGTTCCATTTCTGCAAATGTTTTTGTTGCTCCCTCAGGTATAAAGATCGAATCATATCCAAATCCCAGGGTTCCTACTGGTAGTTCTGTAATGTTTCCCTTGCAAATGCCTTCAAATAGATGTTCAGAATCACCAATTATCAAAGAAATAACCGTTCTGAATTGGGCGCTCCTGTTTGTTTTTTCTTTAAGGTTGAAAAGGAGTTTTTCAATATTTGCCTTGTTATCCTTTTCATCACCAGCATATCGTGCACTTAATACACCCGGCTCACCATTTAACACGTCAACTTCCAGGCCGGTGTCTTCGCTAAAACAGTTTTCTCCTGTCAACTTATGTATTACCTTACTTTTCTCCGTAGCGTTTGCTTCAAGGGTGTTATGTGGCTCAGGTATGTCAATGATGATTCCTGCTTCTTTGAGTGATATAATGTTAAACTGATCTCCGATCACACTTTTAATTTCATCAACCTTATGCTGATTATTCGAAGCAAAAATTATTGTATCCATCTTTCTTTCAGAGATATTAATTTAGGTTAAAGGCTCTTTGAAGGCTTGTCCACAGTTGTCTTTTTAATGCAACACTTTCTGGTGTGTTTGGCAGCATTGATGATAATACCGGCGAGGAAATAATAGTACATTTTGAAAATTTCTGTACCTGGAAGTTGGGCACTGTAAAAGGCAACTGAATAGAAGCAGGCTCAACACCCAATAAAAAAATATATTCCGCTTTCAATTCCTTACTAAGCTGATCAAAACGACTCGGATTGTTATAGGTGTTTATGATAGCTATATCTGAAATATTTAAGTTGCAGGCGTTTAAAATCTTAGTTAAGAAAACTAATTCGTCATCCTGAATATATGTTGCTGTAGGTTCAGAAACTAAAATGATAATTCCCTTTTTATTTTCACCGAGGTATTGAACTGAAGAAGTTTTTTCATCATTTTGGTTTTGCCTTTTTCTTGTTGGTAAAGTTGATATTACAACTTCATCCGTTTCCTCCTTTACTGGTTCTATTAAGTGACTTTTATACAGATCAGCAATTATAAAATCCGGCAATATTATCTTTTCATCATCCATCGTGGCACAATATTTAAATTAATATCAGGAGGCTTTTTTGTTTATTTGCATACAAAATTAATACTATGATTGCTGCCGCAGATATAAATGTACATAAGGTAGAAAGGAGTAAACTTCACCAGATGACTTTGGAGAATATACCATTTGGTAAATACTACACAGATCATATGTTGGAAGCTGATTATGAAGATGGTGAATGGAAGAATATTGAAATAAAGCCGTATCAGCCATTATTATTGGAGCCTTCTACTGCAGCCATACATTATGGTCAGTCAATCTTCGAAGGAATAAAAGCATACAAGCTTGCTGATGGCAGCGCTGCAATATTTCGCCCTCACGATAACTTTAAACGTTTCAATATTTCTGCTGCACGCATGCAAATGCCGCCGGTACCGGAAGACATATTTATGGAAGGAATGCGCATGTTGGTTGATTTAGATAAGAACTGGATTCCTGAACAAGAGGATCACTCTTTATATATACGACCATTCATGTTCTCTAACGACCCGATAATTGGGGTTAAGCCTTCTGAGAAATATAAGTTCATGATCATCTTAAGTCCCACTGGTCCATACTATAATAAGCCAATGCGTATTTATGTTGAGGAACAATATACAAGGGCTGCTCCGGGTGGTATTGGTTATGCTAAAGCTGCCGGGAATTATGGCGCAAGTATGCTTGCTACTGCCGAGGCGAAAAAGTTGGGCTACGACCAGGTTTTATGGACAGATGCTTTTGAACATAAGTATGTTCAGGAGATTGGAACAATGAATGTGTTTTTTATAATAGGAGGTACTGCATTTACACCAGAGCTTAACCAGGGAACCATTTTAGCAGGTGTTACAAGAGATAGCTCAATGACCATTTTGCAAGAGATGGGATTTGAAGTTGCTGAAAAAAGAATAAGCATCCAGGATATTATTGATGCACATCAATCGGGATTATTATACGAGGTTTTTGGTACCGGAACTGCAGCCACAATATCACTAATCAGAGAACTCCGTTACAAAGACTACGTAATGGAGTTTGATGTTGAGAATTGGAGAACGGCACCAGAACTTAAAAAACGCTTAGATGAAATAAGAAAAGGTAAGAGTGAAGATAAATTCGGATGGATGTATAAAATTTAATTAACAACTTGTTATAAGGATAAAAGTGATCTTCATGGTCACTTTTTTTATTACAATCCACTTCACAAACTTCTTAATGGTATTATTATTGAGTTAGGTGCAAAAAATTAAACTATGATCAACAAATTGTTCAGTTCACAATTACTAAAACTTACTGCTCTTCCTCTTTTCATCTTAATTGCTTTTGCTTCATGTTCAAAGTCTGATGATACACCCGCATTCCAGGGAAAATCCAAGGAGTATAAAATGTACAATCTCTCCAGTGGCACCACAGTAGAAGCAGGGACTTTCACCATTACAGAGAAATCTGATGGAAATGCAAGAACTACCATTAAACTGAACGCAAATTACCGTGTTTCGGGTGTTATCTATAAATCAAACATTACAACATCAGCTGGTACAACCGCAGGTCTTGTTTTCGCTAATTTAGCCGATGTGGATGGGAATACCGGTGTTGGTGAAACCACTGTTCTTGTAGCTAGCGGAAACAACCTTGCCGTAAAATATACCGATGCAATATCTAAAATTGGGTATGAGGTAAAGGTATTTAGTGGCGCAAACGTTCAGGCAATCGGAACAATTCAGTAATATTATAGGATTAAAGTGTCTAAAATGCAAAAGAATACAGTCTGAATTTGTTTTTTTTAAATGAACCACGTACTTTTGCCGTCCGAAAAATTTTAAAAGGTCATAAATGCCTACAATACAGCAGTTAGTTAGAAAAGGTAGAGAAATCATCAAAGCAAAAAGTAAGTCAAGAGCGCTTGATGCTTGTCCGCAACGCCGTGGTGTTTGTACGAGAGTATATACAACTACACCAAAAAAGCCAAACTCAGCCTTACGTAAGGTTGCTAAGGTGCGTTTAACAAACAAGATTGAAGTTATCGCGTACATTCCGGGTGAAGGTCACAACCTTCAGGAGCACTCAATTGTTTTGATCAGAGGTGGAAGGGTGAAAGATTTACCAGGTGTTCGTTATCATATCGTTCGTGGTAGTCTTGATACTGCAGGTGTGAAAGATCGTAAGCAGAGCCGTTCTAAATACGGTACAAAGAAGGTAAAAGCAAAAAAATAATTCGTTCAACTGATACAGCGTAGCTGTAATAAATCAATAAGACCATGCGTAAAACGCAACCGAAGAAAATTCCTTTAGCACCAGATCCAAGGTTTAACGACAAGCTGGTTACACGTTTTGTAAACAACCTAATGTGGCAAGGTAAAAAGAGTATTGCTTTAACAATATTCTACGATGCACTTGACAGGGTTTCAAAACAAACCAACGAAGATGGTTATGAAATCTGGAAAAGAGCGTTGGGCAACATCACTCCTGGTGTTGAGGTTAGGAGCCGTCGTATTGGTGGTGCAACTTTCCAGATACCTTCAGAGGTTCGTGCTGATAGAAAGATATCTTTGAGCATTAAGTGGATGGTACGTTTTAGCCGCGAAAGAAATGGGCGTAGCATGGCTGAGAAACTATCAAGCGAAATAATTGCAGCGAGCAAAGGTGAAGGTGGAGCTTTCAAAAAGAAAGAAGACACACATCGTATGGCAGAAGCTAACAAAGCGTTCTCTCATTTTAGAATCTAATTGATTACAAATATAAAATGCCTCTTTTGATATTCAGAAGAGGCATTTTTCATTATAGAGCTAGCTACTAACCTATTTCATTTTCATCTGTGCAAAATAAGGATGGTCAGGATTAACTATTAGTTCCTGCCGTAAGGGGTGAATAAGTACATCCATATCTTCAAGTGGAATTGCACCAAGCAAAACTTCTGATTCACCAGGAAGAACCATTGCGCTACAAGTTGTTCGTCTGTTCTTAAACTTTAATTCGACAGGTGCAACTACATCACATTCTACAATCTCACCATTCGCTAATTGTGCCTTTCGTCTTTCTACAATCGGTAATTGCAGTTGTTCTTGTATATTCTCATTAATGGCAAGCATATACGAACCTGAATCGACTAATGCGGTTACCGTCATTCGCTTTATTTCATCTTTATCTATAACGTTACGTCTGGCTAATGCTATGTCTTCAGCATTTATCAATTCAATCTCTGCGTATACTAACCCCATAATACTGTTTTAGTAAATTTACAAGATAATAATGATAGAAGAAACCTTACTGTCTTATACTAATTTTCATTAAACCTACTTTCGTTATTTATTAACTATACATCCCTTTTGTAATTGTTGAATTCCATACCTTTGCGCCTCAATTAAAAAATCCTTATTAGTTAATATTTAGCTGAGTAAAGGTTTGCGGTTGAAGTGAGTGACACAACGATGCTGAATAAAGATCGATTGTACGTCCCAAATATTTAATTAACAACTACAAATAAAAGGTCATGGCAGACTTAAGGTATCAACGAAATTTTGGAATTGCTGCGCACATCGATGCGGGCAAAACAACTACTACAGAACGTATTCTGTACTACACTGGTGTAAACCATAAAATAGGTGAAGTACACGATGGTGCTGCAACTATGGACTGGATGGCACAGGAGCAGGAGAGAGGTATTACAATTACTTCGGCTGCTACAACTTGCTTTTGGAATTTTCCAACTGTGCAAGGTGCAAAAACACCGGATACAAAGCAATACAAGTTTAATATCATTGATACTCCGGGTCACGTGGATTTTACCGTTGAGGTAGAGCGTTCACTTAGGGTATTAGATGGTTTACTTGCATTATTCGATGCGGTAAGTGGAGTTGAGCCTCAAAGTGAAACTGTTTGGCGCCAGGCTAATAAATACAAAGTTCCTCGTATTGGTTTCGTTAATAAAATGGATCGTGCAGGAGCAGATTTTTTAAATGTAGTTAAGCAGATAAAAGAAATGTTGGGCGCTAAGGCGGTTCCGCTTCAGTTACCAATTGGTGCAGAAGATCATTTCAAAGGTGTGGTTGATCTTGTTACAATGAAAGGAATGGTTTGGGAAGATGCTACACAGGGAATGACTTACAAAGAAGTTCCTATTCCTGAAGATATGATAGAAGAAGTAAACGAGTGGAGACAACACCTTATTGAGGCTGTTGCAGATTATGATGATACATTATTAGAGAAGTTTTTTGATAATCCGGATAGCATTACTGAAGATGAGATTCATGCTGCAATGAGAAAAGCAACAATCGATATCTCTATTATTCCTATGATGTGCGGATCATCTTTCAAAAATAAAGGTGTACAAACTGCATTAGATGCAATTATCAGGTACCTACCTGGTCCATTAGATATCGAAGCAATCAAAGGAATTAATCCTGATACCGGAGAAGAAGTTATTCGTAATGCAAACCCTAAAGAACCATTTAGTGCTTTGGCGTTTAAGATCATGACCGATCCATTCGTTGGTCGTCTTGCATTCTTCCGGGCTTACAGTGGTCGTTTAGATTCAGGTTCTTATGTGTTAAACGTACGTACCGGTAAAAATGAACGTATCAGCCGTATCATGCAGATGCACGCAAACAAGCAAAATCCCGTTGATTATATCGAGGCTGGGGATATTGGAGCTGCTGTTGGTTTTAAAGATATTAAAACAGGAGATACGCTTTGCGATGAGAAAAACCCGATCACATTAGAAAGTATGACTTTCCCTGAGCCGGTTATCTCAGTTGCTATTGAGCCTAAAACGCAGGCAGACGTTGATAAAATGGGTATGGCAATAGCAAAGTTGGTAGAGGAAGATCCTACGCTTCGTGTAAAAACAGATGAAGAGACAGGTCAGACTATATTAAGTGGAATGGGTGAATTACATCTGGAGATTATCATTGACCGTATGCGTCGTGAATTTAAAGTGGAAATTAACCAAGGTGCACCCCAGGTTGCGTATAAAGAAGCATTTACTAAAGTTGTTGACCACAGAGAGACGCTTAAAAAGCAA
>DASVST010000474.1:0-5941 GCA_036387965.1 Segetibacter sp.
TCCAATAAGTTTTAATGGAGTACTAATGTTTTATGAAAAACCAACATCGAACCTACGGGTTCACATTAGTAAATTAAAAAAAAGGTTATGCAAGCAGAAAATGGAGTTGAAATATGGGGTGGAATTGAAGGAACAATCAACAGGGTACGCGACCAATATTTCGATCAGTCCGAGTATTCAGGGCATTATAACAGACCCGGAGATATAGATCTAATAGCATCTTTAGGAATTAAGATGTTACGCTATCCTGTACTATGGGAAAAGCACCAGCCCCAGAAAGACACCGTGATCGACTGGTCTTTTATGGAAAGAAACCTTACCAGGTTAAAAGAAAAAAACGTTGAACCAATTGCCGGATTAGTGCACCATGGAAGCGGTCCCATGTGGGTTAACTTTTTTGATGGAAGCTTTGAACAAGGTGTTGCCGATTATGCAAAAATGGTAGCTGAAAAGTTTCCATGGTTAGAGTATTATACACCTGTAAATGAGCCATTAACTACAGCAAGATTTTGTGGATTATATGGTCACTGGTATCCACACGGCAAGGATGATCTGACATTCTATAAAATTCTTCTCAGCGAATTGAAGGCAACTGTAATGGCGATGAAGGCAATCAGGGAAATAAACCCGAATGCAAAGTTGATACAGACAGAGGATTTGGCCAAGTGTTACAGTACGCCTTTACTTCAATATGAGGCTGACTTTCAAAATCAACGTCGCTGGATCTCATACGACCTGCTTTGCGGTAGAGTAAACAGAGATTACCCTATGTGGGATTATCTTACTCAGCAAGTTGGCATTACAGAGGAGGAACTTGATTATTTCACAGAGAATTATTGCATACCTCATGTTTGTGGCTTCAACTACTACCTAACATCTGAGCGTTACCTGGATGAGGATATGTCGAAATATCCTGAAGAGTTTCATGGCGGAAATGATAAGCATAGTTACGCGGATATCCATACTGTATTGGTTCCTTTAAAAGAAAAATCCGGTATTTCAGTTTTGTTGAAGGAGGCTTACGAACATCT
The DNA here is from genome assembly GCA_036387965.1 of Segetibacter sp. Classification (GTDB taxonomy): domain Bacteria; phylum Bacteroidota; class Bacteroidia; order Chitinophagales; family Chitinophagaceae; genus Segetibacter. The sequence goes on from DASVST010000474.1 coordinate 1,032, forward strand.
AAACTTACCGCTTGCAATTACTGAATGTCACTTGCACAGTACACGTGAAGAGCAAATGCGCTGGTTTAATGAAATTTGGGAAACCGTAAATGATTTGAAAGAAGATGGAATAGACATCAGATCAATTACAGCATGGGCTATTTTTGGTTTACATGGCTGGAATAAACTCGTAACAGAACCATGGGGAACGTATGAGCCGGGAGTATTTAATGTAAGCACAGGTTACCCAAGGCCTACAGCGCTTGCACGTCTTATCCAGGTACTTACGAAACATAAAGTTTATTATCATCCTGTACTTGAAACAGAAGGTTGGTGGAAGAGTGATACAAGACCAGTGTACCCCGCGTGCAATGTTGTTTCTATGAAACCAAGAAGACATGTAAAATGTCAGCCACTATTAATACTTGGTAAATCCGGTACTTTAGGAAAGGCAATTAGCCGTATATGTTCTGAAAGAAATCTTCATCACATGCTGTTAAGCAGAGCGGATGTTGATATTACAGACAAAGAAACAATAGAACAAATAATACAGGAAACACGACCATGGGCTATCATAAATGCTGCAGGATATGTGAAGGTGGACGATGCAGAAATGGCAGCTGAAACCTGTATGGAATCGAACCATAAAGGACCAACGTTGCTAGCCAAAATATGTAAGAAGCATGATGTGAAGTTGGTTACGTTCTCAACTGACCTTGTGTTTGATGGAACAAAAGATGCTCCTTATGTAGAGAGTGATAAGACAAATCCATTGAACGTTTACGGAGAAAGTAAGGCTCTGTCTGAGCAATGCATTCTAAAAGCAAATAAGGATGCACTTGTCATCAGGACAAGTAGTTTCTTCAGCCCGTGGGATGATTTTAATTTTGTTACGACTACACTTACAGATCTTAAACAAGGTAGAAAAGTAACGGCATCTGATGATGTTTTCATCTCTCCTACTTATGTTCCGGATCTTGTACATGAAACACTGGATCTATTATTAGATAACCAATCTGGAATATTTCATATTACAAATGACGGGGAAATAACATGGGCAGAGCTTGCACGTAAAGTAGCTGAAATGGCTGGATGTGACGAAGGACTTGTTTGTGGTAAGCCACTCAGCAAGATGCGGTTCAAGGCAAAACGACCAAATTACAGCGTATTAAAAAGTGAGAAGGGAATAAAGTTGCCAACACTGCAGGACTCATTACAGAGATATTTTGAGGCTGTTGCAAATGTTTATCAATCAGGTGCGATTGCGGTGTAGATCGACTAGAAATATTTTTCCAATAAACATGCGGTTGTCATACGACAATCGCATGTTTTTAATTAATAAAGAGCCTAATTTTGTGGCGGGATTACTCAGGTAATTCAAAACCAAATTTTATCAATAATACAATCATTCAAAAAACCAAACAATGAAACTTAAACATTTACTCGTTCTAAGCCTGCTAACCGGTATAACAATAGCTTCTTGTACCAAAGATGAGGATCAGCTAAACAATACAGACAGAACATTTATGCTTAGAGCAAGTGTAAGCAATACTGCAGAAATAGACGCAGCAAACCTTGCATTAAATAAATCGACCAATACAGCAGTAAGAAATTATGCTCAACACATGATTACTGAACATACAACAGCTCAAACAGATTTAAAAAGCCTCGGCACCAGTGTGGGTTTTATGGTGAATGATACTCTTGATCCTGTTCATATGACAATCAGAACGCACCTTGCTTCCCTTTCCGGAAACCAGTTTGATTCTGCCTATATGCACAGCCAGATCAATGACCACGAGGTTACAATGCTAAACTTCAGAAACGAGCAAAGTAATGGTCAGCACAGAGAGGTAAGAAATTACGCAGACACATATTTACCACACTTGCGTGAACATACAGAAAGAGCAGATAGTATAGCAGCAATCTACTTCCGAAGAAGATAAATTATATATCATAATTTTTTTTAGGCTGTCTTTAGGCAGCCTTTTGCATTTCAATCAACTACTTATCACTTGTCGCTTCTCTTTGTTTGCCTGTTGAATTCTTTAACCTTTCAAATAACCATACGTTTAATGAAAGCCAGGCAAAGCCGATGCAAAAACCGGCAATTACATAGTATATACAAACAACAACAATGCTCCTATAAATAAAAGTAGAAGAAGTATGAACTTGGGTGAAAGCTTCTTTAGATATTTATAACTGAAGGTTTCGCTGCTTTTCATGAACCATAAATATAGAGACAAGTGACTCTTATTAGCAAACGAAAAACAAAGAACCTGTAGTTATACGATATATTTTTCGATGAAAAGGAGGAAACTTAGATAGAAATGGAAACAGGTTGCTCTAACTCAGCCCGACTTTTTACCTCAGTATATTTTCGAAGCTTAGTTAAAAGTTCCATAGGTTGAAATGGCTTGAGAATGCAATCATCAAAGCCAATTGCGAGTAGTTTTTGTACCATTTCTTCATCCATTAAAACTGCAGTAAAGGCAAGAACAGGTATATGTGGGTACAGACTTTTTATTACCTGCACGGCAGTATAACCATCCATATTCGGCATCTCAAGATCAAGAAGAATTAAATCATAATTGCAATCCTCATTTAATCGTTGTAAAGCAATTTCACCATCTTCTGCTGTTGTTAACTCTGCCTGCCAATCTTTAATTAGCTTCTTAGCAATCAGCATATTTATCACGTTATCTTCTGCTAATAAAATTCTTGTACCTAAAAGTTGCTCCGGCTTTTCTTCTTTTAAAGGAATATCAATGTTTCTGATAATACTTAGAGGGAACTTTGCAGTAAAATAAAACCTGCTTCCTTTTCCTTCTTTACTTTCCAGTTCTAAGCAAGTACCCATAAGTTGAAGCAACCTTTCGCAGATAGTTAAACCAAGACCGGTTCCTCCATATTTACGAGTGCTTTCATCGTACACTTGCCAAAAGCTGTCAAAGATCTTCTCCTGGTCTGTTTCATTAATTCCGATGCCTGTATCTTCTACAGAGAACAATACTAATATATTATCGGGCTCTGCATCTGCCAATGAAGCAGTGATCTTTACATAACCGGTTTCTGTAAACTTTAAAGCATTTGAAAGAATGTTATTTAGTACCTGAACTAATCTCAGGTCGTCTGCTAATACTACTTTATCTAACTTATGATCTATGTTTAAAAGCAGGTTAACCTGCTTTTCTTCGAAGCGGTTATAAAAAGGTAAAATTGATTTCTCTAAGAGATCTTTGATGTTAGTTTCTATGGGGTGCAGCTGCAGTTTACCTGCTTCAATCTTATTATAATCCAATATGTCGTTTACTAAGCCCAGCATGTGATCTGAACAATACTTTTGTATATCTAAATACTCACGCTGCTCAGGTAATGAATGCTCTTTCTTTAAAAGATTAGTCGCCCCGATTATACCGTTTAAAGGCGTCCTAAGTTCATGCCCCATGCAAGATAAAAACCTGGACTTAGCCTCCATAGCCTCTTCTGTTTTCTTAACCTGTAACAGGATTGCTTTTACATACTTTCGTTCTAAATAAATAGCGAGGTATGCAAAACATGCACATAAAAAAACCACACTAAACAAGTTGCTGTAAAACATTTTGCTTTGAATGGCAGGAGAAATATATTGCCAGCTGCTTGATTCGCCACCTATAAAGAATGCGGCAATAAACGACGTAAGCGTGATGAAAAAGTAAAGCCCAACTTCACGCATATACCTTTTATTGTTATCAACCAGGAAAGGAATAGCAAATAACAAGGGACAATAATATAAATAGCCGCCCGTCTTTGTTCCCTCAGCAAGGGTAATTAATATAAAATGGAAGTTGAGATATGATATAGATGCGATTTTGGTAAAAAGTAAATAACCCTTACTATTCATGTAAAGGATGAACAATAGAGCAGAAATCAGATTTGTTACAAGTAATGTAGACAGATGGTTTCCATAAACAACGTTTGTAACAGTTGACACCAATGCAAACGCGATAGCAATCTTGCCAAACTGAGATATTCGTTTGGCAGTTTCCTTTATGTCGTGCATGGGAGAAACTAAACGTTGATTTGTTTCTTTTTGGTTCATTTAAGGATAGTTAGAGAAAACAACAGATATAAAACTGATTTCTATTAGAATTTATTGTGCTATATAAAATTGAGTGCTTCTTACCTCTCTCAACATATCATCACAAACACAACTACCATCAAATTTCAATTTTAGTACTCATTACTGTTCGGGTTTACCTCCTATCTCACTCTACTATATTCTAATAAACAAACCTTTACCAATTCATTTACTATTTAATACATACTTTTACATCATTACATATACTCTCTGTTAGCAGACCCGATATTCTTCCTTCTCCTTTAAAGTCTCATCTGGTCATTTATAATGAGCAGAATATTCAATCGATCTTCACATAGATTTGGAAGGTTGTAATTATTATTATAAAATTTATTGAAATTGTTATTTGAAAATTTGAACTTAATTGAGCCCATTTTAAAAGCGCTCAAAACCGAAGGATATACTAATCCTACACCAATACAGGAACAAGCTATTCCTGTTGTATTAAACAAACAAGATCTATTGGGATGCGCACAAACCGGCACAGGTAAAACTGCTGCTTTCGCCATACCTATTCTACAACTATTACACGAGCAAAAACAATCAAGAGGTCCAAGACCGATCAAAGCCCTGGTACTTACACCGACGCGTGAACTTGCCATACAAATAGGTGAAAGCTTTATGGCTTATGGTGAACATACAGGACTTAGTCACCTTGTTGTGTTTGGAGGCGTATCGCAGGTGCCACAGGTGAATGCCTTGAGACATGGTATTGATATACTTGTTGCCACTCCTGGTAGGTTACTAGATCTAATGAACCAACGTTACATCAATCTTCAGGATATAAGCATGTTTGTATTGGATGAAGCAG
>DASVST010000475.1:0-6939 GCA_036387965.1 Segetibacter sp.
CTAAAGGAAGTATCAGGGTTCAAACGGAAAACATTTTTCCAATCATTAAAAAGTTCCTGTACAGCGATCACGAAATTTTTGTTCGTGAGCTGGTGAGTAATGCAGTAGATGCAACCCAGAAATTGAAAACGCTTTCATCGATTGGTGAAGCAAAAGGCGACCTTGGCGAACTGCGTGTTGACGTGGTATTAAATGCAAAGGAAAAAACTTTGAGCATTATTGACAGGGGAGTTGGCATGACGCAGGAAGAAGTTGACAGGTACCTGAACCAGGTTGCATTTAGTGGTGCTGAAGAATTTCTGAAGAAGTATAAAGGTCAGAACGAAGAAAATATAATCGGAAAGTTTGGTCTTGGCTTTTACAGCTCGTTTATGGTGAGTGATAAAGTGGAGGTTTATACTAAAAGCTTTAAAGACGAACCTGCAGTATTCTGGAGTTGCGATGGAAGTCCTGAGTATGAATTATATGAAATTGATAAGCAGGAGAGGGGAACAAAGATTGACTTGCATATTAATGAAGAAAGCAAAGAGTTTTTAGACGCAGGTAGGATACAGGCGATCTTAACTAAGTTCTGCAAATTTTTACCGGTGCCGATTTATTTTACTGAAGTTGGTAAAGAAAAAGAAGCAGTTAAAGAAGGAGAAGCAGAAGTTGTTGAGGAAGAAAAACCGATTAATAATACACAGCCTTTATGGACAAAAAAACCTGCTGATCTTTCGAAGGAAGATTACGAGAAGTTTTATAAAGAACTGTATCCTTACGGTGAAACGCCTTTGTTCTGGATTCACTTAAATGTTGATTATCCTTTCAACCTAACGGGTATACTTTACTTCCCGAAAATTAAGCAGAGTTACGAGATACAAAAAGATAAGATTCAGCTATACAGCAACCAGGTATTTGTAACTGATGAAGTGAAGGATATTGTTCCTGAATTTTTGATGTTGTTGCATGGTGTGATTGATAGTCCGGATATTCCTTTGAACGTTAGCCGTAGTTATTTGCAAGGCGATCCAAACGTGAAAAAGATCAATGCTCACATCACTAAAAAAGTAGCTGATAAGCTTGAAGAGATTTTTAAAAACGACAGAACAGCGTTCGAAGAAAAGTGGGAGAGCCTTGGCTTGTTTGTGAAGTACGGAATGATGACTGATGATAAGTTTTTAGACAAGGCGAACAAGTTTTTAGTGATGGAAGAAGCAGGTAATACCGGCGAACAAACTAAGAAGTTTTACACGCTTGAAGAATTCAAAACTGAAACTGAATCTTCCCAAAAAAACAAGGACGGAAAACATGTGGTGATCTACACAACTGATCCCGTTCAGCAAGATGCTTACATACAGGCTGCAAGAGGTAAAGGTTACAAAGTTCTAAAGTTTGAAACCCTGGTTGATGCGGCATTTATCAATAACATGGAGATGAAGTGGGAGAACGTTCAGTTTACCCGTGTGGATGCTGATATTGCTGATCATTTGGTTGTTAAAGGTGAGAGTGTTGCAAGTGTTTTAAGCAAGGATGAAGAAGAGAAACTGAAGACATTATTTGGTGCCGATTTCGCAGGTTTGCATGCAACTGTTGAGGTGAAAGGATTAAGTACAGATGCGCCTCCTGTAGTTGCAACCCGTCCCGAATTTATGCGCCGCATGAAAGACATGGGAGCTATGGGTGGCGGCATGAGTAGCTGGTATGCAAACATGCCAGATGAGGTTACTCTAACTGTAAATGGTAATCATCCCATCTATCAAAATATATTAAAAGCTGAAGACACACAGGTTCAAGAAAAGCAGGTTAGAAATCTTGCGGATCTTGCGTTGTTGAGCCAGGGATTGTTGAAGGGTAATGACCTTACTTCGTTTATAAATAGAAGCGTTGAATTGATGCAGGGAAAGCAGCAAGCTGCACCTGTGGAAGCTTAATTGATCAACATAATTTATGAAGGGGTTAGCAACTGCTAACCTCTTTTTTTATAGAAGATTTTAGTTCCAGCTTAGATGTTACTATGAAGTCCCGTTACCGATCGGGATTGCGTCGCATTCAGTTCTTCGTCAACAAGTACTTCAACTCTTTTAGGTGGAGAAGTTTTTACTTCAGACAGCCTGAAATCGCAAACTTTTAATTGCAGGCTTTTCTCTCCGTTCCACTCATTTTCCTCAAGTGTAAAAACAACGTCTAGAGGTTGCTTACTTTCAATCAGGTGAAATTTTTCAGCCATATTAAAACCGATCCCTGAGAAGGTGTTGTTGTTTTGTTTCAACACAAATCTTATATGCTGATCCTTGATCGTTTTAGAATAACCGACATCCATAACATTCCTTACAATGAAAACAGGTCGCATGTTTTCAGGGCCAAAAGGCTCCATCTGTTTGATGATATTGTAAAGTGACATTCTTAAGTCGGCGAATGTTACCTCAGCATCAATGACCACTTCGGGTACTAGTAGTTCTGGCGTTATAGTTTTCGAAACAACTTCTTCAAATTTTCGGCTGAAGGCTTCTACACTTTCGGGGAGCAAGGTCATACCTGCTGCTGCAAAGTGACCTCCGTATCCCAGCAAATGTTCTCGACATGCATGTATTGCTTCATATAGGTTAAAACCTGGAACACTCCTGGCACTTCCGGCTGCTACTTCGCCGCTGCGTGTTAGCACTATTGTGGGTCTATAATAAGTTTCAATCAGTCTCGAAGCAACAATTCCTACAACACCTTTATGCCAATGTTCTTTATATACTACAGTAGTCTTTTTGTTTAACTGCAGAGGATCATTTTTAATAAACTCTAAGGCTTCTTCAGTTATGCTCGTATCTGCTTCCCGGCGATCGGTGTTATCTATATGAAGCATCTCTGCAAAATCTTTCGCCCTGTCGCAGTCTTTTTCTATAAAAAGCTGCACAGCTTTTTTAGCATCATCCATTCGTCCTGCGGCATTAATTCTTGGAGCTATTACAAAAACAAGGTTTGTGAGAAACATTTCCTTCTGAACACCTGCAAGTTGCATCAATGCTTTGATCCCTTCGCAGGGGGTATCATTAATCATCTTCAGACCGTAGTAAGCCAACACACGATTTTCATCAATAATAGGGACAATATCTGCAGCAATAGCAGTAGCAACAAGATCAATATATTTTAAATAAGACTCATCTTGGAGATCCAGAGTTTGAGCCAAAGCGGTCATTAGTTTAAAGGCAACGCCACACCCACATAGTTCTTTAAAGGGATAATTACAGTTTAGTTGTTTAGGATTTAAAATCGCATAAGCAGGCGGTAATTCGGTATCAGGTAAATGGTGGTCGCAAACAATAAAATCGATACCTATAGACTTTGCGTATGCTATAAGGTCAATAGATTTGATTCCGCAATCGACTGAGATGATCAGGTTAAAACCATTCTCTTTAGCGAAGTCAATTCCAATCTTAGAAATTCCGTAACCCTCGCGGTACCTGTGTGGAATGTAAAAGTCTACGTCAGTATATATATTCTTTAGAAACTGGTATAATGCAGCAACAGAGGTAGTTCCATCAACATCATAATCTCCGAAAACCAGAATCTTCTCTTCTTTTCTAAATGCGTTTTCAATTCTTTCTACAGCTTTATCCATATCCTTCATGATCCAGGGATTGTGAAGGTGTGCAAGTTGCGGGCGAAAAAAATCTTTTGCTGTATCAAATGTATCATACCCACGTTGCACCAAAAGCTTGCAGATTATCTGGTTTACTTTTAGAACTGCTTGAAGAGAGATAACCTTATCTTCCTCAGCACGTAGGATTTGCCATCTTTTGTTCATGCTAATATTTACGATCAGTGGTATATCTGACTAATTCTTCTAATCCGTGGCGAACTTCGGTTTCAGGAAACTGGTGTAAAGTAGTTAATGCTTCATCCCGGTAAGCATACATTTTTTCTGTAGCATATTCAATTCCCCCAGCCTTATTCACTTCATCTATAACAAACTTCACTTTGTTCTTGTCAGTATTTTGGTTTTTGAGGATGTAAATGATTTTTCTTCTAAGTCCCTGGTCTACTTTATTAAGGGTGTAGATGAGTGGCAGGGTGAGTTTTTTCTCTTTTATATCATTTCCGGTGGGCTTACCTATATCAGCCTTTCCATAATCGAATAAGTCATCCTTAATCTGAAATGCAATTCCGGCTTTCTCACCAAAGGTTCGCATTCTTTCTACATCTGAGTCCTCTTTAAAGGTTGTAGATGCACCTGCAGCACAGGAGGAGGCTACCAATGAGGCGGTCTTATTAGTTATAATCTCAAAATAAACACTTTCTTTCAAATTTAAATTCCGGGCTTTTTCCATTTGCAATAGTTCACCTTCGCTCATTAGTTTTACTGCCTGCGAAAGAATCTGGAGCGTTCGGTAGTCATTATGTTCTAGAGAAAGGAGCAATCCCTTAGATAGCAAGTAATCTCCAACCAAAACAGCGATCTTGTTTTTCCAAAGCGCATTAATGGAAAAAAAACCTCTTCTTTCAAGTGAATCGTCTACTACGTCGTCGTGTACCAAAGTTGCTGTATGGAGCAATTCTACCAGCGAGGCAGCCCTGTAAGTGCCTTCATTTACTTCCCCGCCTAGCCTGGCACTTAAAAAAACAAACATAGGTCGAAGCTGCTTGCCTTTTCTCTTCACTATATATTGCATTATTTTATCAAGTAAAGAGATGTTGCTTTTAACCGCTTGGCGAAAATGTTTTTCAAACTCCTTTAGTTCTTCTGCTATAATCTTTTGAGCTAGTTCCATTGTGTGAGTGCAATATACTAACCTGTTGTTATACAATTAAAGTTCAAACATGATCTCTGTGGGAAATTTATTCTACAATCTTAGCAGTTAACTATACAAAAACAAGAAGTTCTTTTCCAACAGGATAATATTAGCTGAAGGAACAGTTTTTTATGGTGTAACTCAATAATTATCAAATTAAATAGTTAAAATTTGGTATTTCATTTTCAATGACTACTTTTGCAACAGGTCTTAAACCAAAATTCACTAATACACAAAATACAACAACTTCTATGGCAAGCAAAAAGTACACTCTCATTCTAGGCGTTTTAAGCCTCTTCATGTCTGCTGCATATTCACAGCAGAGTGATGCAACCTACGATTGGAGAGACTCTTCAAAAATCGCAGCGAAGAATCTTCCTCAACACAGCGAGTTCTTAAACAATCAATACCCTTATCCTGCAAAGCCACGCGACATGTGGGAATTAGGCATTCATGGCGGCGCATCGTTTATTTTCGGCGACATATCACCAACTTTAGGTGGTGGTGGTGGTTTTTCATTAAGGAAAGCCCTTGGCCATACATTTTCTTTAAGAGGTGATTTCACCGGTTCTATAAATCGCGGAACTGATTATCGCTTAAAAAACGTAGATCAGGTTCCTGTCAATACTGTACTTGATCCATGGAGAATACAATATGGACCGGGTGGCCTTTTCCTTCCTAATTATCAAAACAGGATGTACCAGGGGAACTTGGATTTAATTGCTACACTAAATAATAAAAGCCACTACAGAGGCAATCCAAGGTTTTTGGTTAATGTTTTTGCAGGTTATAGTCTGCTAATGATGGACGTAGACGTAAATGCATTAAATGCTAATGGACAACGGTATAATTGGGCAACTTCAGGAGTTAACTTTATTGGAGAAAGAAAGGCAATCAAAGATGCGGTAGAGCGTATATTAGAGGCTGGCCAAGGTAACGGTGACGGTGTTAACCAGGAATATGAGAGTAATGGTGGAGTTTTGAATGGTAGCAGGGATGCTATCGGATGGTTAAGAACTGCCGATAGTGATGATCCTATGGCTCCAGGTAAAAAAAGATATAATCATCTACTTAGGCACGGTGCTTCTGTTGGAGGTGGATTTCAATTTAAAATCAACAATAAGTTTAACGTAGGTTTAGAGCAGAGATTTACTGTTCCTTTTGATGATAACTTAGATGCCTTACCTATTGGAAGATCTTCTTCTGATTATGTAAGTTATACAAGTGCAAGAATAAATATTAACTTAGGAAGCGCGGCTAAAAGAGTACAACCTTTATTCTGGCTTAATCCAAATAACTTCATCTACAATGAGTTAAATGCTCCTCAACATATGAAATTGCCGAAGCCGATTTTACCTGACGCTGATGGTGATGGTGTAACTGATCAATTTGATATGGAACCTAACACTCCTGCAGGTTGTCCTGTTGATGTTCGTGGAGTATCAAGAGATACAGATGGTGACGGTGTTCCTGACTGCCGTGATAAAGAATTATTAACTCCACAAAATTGCTTCCCTGTTAATGCTGATGGGGTTGGTAATTGTCCGGAACCTGCTTGTTGTAGAGAATTGAGGGATTTGATGGCTACCCGTCCAACTCCTACAACTGATTGTGCAATAGGTAATTTACCGAGTGTGCAGTTCAGATCTGGTACTACTTTAAGCAGAGATGCCCAGGCAGTATTGGCAAGTGCAGCTGCTCAAATTAAGGCTAATCCTAACTGTAGAATCAGAGTAACTGGTCATGGTGCAAGTGATAAACGTGCACAACAGCTAAGCTGGGATAGAGTAAATGCTGTAATCACTTACCTGGTTGAAAGACAAGGTATATCTCAGGACAGGTTCATATTTACCTATGGTGAAGAGGGCGATCCTTCAACTGTAGATTTAATGGGCACAACTGAAGAAGGTCCAAATACGGTACCTGCTCCTCATCCAAATTTGAAAAGAGGTTAATACAAATAGTTCAAAAAAATGCCCCCGGAACATGGGGGCATTTTTTTGAAACTTTATTTATAGCGTTAACATTTTCTAAACTTTTTTGCTTTGTTTTGCATACGAGGCAATTTAAAAGTTGCATGCATCGTTTTACTGTTTTAATACGTCATTGAATTATCCAACATCTTTAAACTTATGAATACGAAAAAATATCTACTCACACTAACTATTTTATTGGT
>DASVST010000476.1:0-4384 GCA_036387965.1 Segetibacter sp.
AAGTAAGATCCGGCTAAGGGATCTGCAGTTTCGGCAATGCCACTTTCGAAACCAACAATTTGTTGGGTGCGTAGTGCTATTCTTGCCGCTTCTTCTGTCGGAAGACTTAATGCCTCATCATAACCATTCGTATGCAAGCTTTGTGTGCCGCCTAATACTGCAGCTAAAGTTTGAATGGTTACACGTGCTATATTGTTCATCGGCTGTTGTGCAGTTAAAGTACTTCCACCTGTTTGTGTATGAAAGCGAAGCATCATTGCTTTAGGATCAGTAGCGCCTAAATCTTTCATCATGTTAGCCCACATTCTTCTTGCTGCCCTGAATTTTGCAACTTCTTTAAATAAATTATTATGAGCATTAAAGAAGAAGGATAAACGTTTACCAAACACGTTTATGTCTAATCCTTTTTGTAAAGCAGCCTGCACATATGCCTTACCATTGCTTAAAGTAAAAGCAATTTCCTGCACAGCAGTACTTCCCGCTTCGCGGATATGATAACCTGAAATTGAAATCGTATTCCACTTAGGTAAGTGGTGACTGCACCATTCAAAAATGTCTGTGATGATGCGCATACTTGGCTTTGGAGGAAATATATAAGTTCCTCTTGCAGCATACTCTTTTAAAATGTCATTTTGAATGGTACCTGTGATCTTACTTAAATCAGCACCTTGTTTTTTAGCTAATGCCACATAAAATGCCAGCAACACAAATGCGCTTGCATTGATTGTCATAGAGGTACTTATATCCTGCAGTCTAATGTCTTTAAACAAAAGCTCCATATCATCGAGAGTATCAATTGCAACACCTACTTTACCAACTTCACCTTCGGACAAAGCATGGTCGCTGTCGTAACCAATTTGTGTAGGTAGATCGAATGCAACACTTAAACCACTAACCCCTTGTGATAATAAATAGTGATAGCGTTTATTACTTTCTTCAGCAGTTGAAAACCCTGCATATTGGCGCATTGTCCAAAGCTTACCACGATACATGTCTGGTTGCACACCCCGAGTGTATGGAAATTCTCCTGGTGATTCTGTGGAATTGGCAATAGTGGAATCAATATCTGCCGCTGTATAAACTGGTTTGATTTCTATTCCTGAATCTGTATATTTATTATCTGGCATTATAAACTATAGGCTTGTAGCGTTATAATAATTTCTTTGCTTCATAACTCAGTACATCACCTACTACTTCATGAAGTTGTCCTTTTTTATCATGCATCAAATATTCCAACAAAAATTTATTGAGGTCTAAACCTGTTGCATTTGGGGGAAGTGTACTTGCCAGCTGATTTACAATAAGCATATTTTGCTCCTTAAGATTTTTTACTGCATTCCACGCATCAGGGCTTACATAAATTTGTTGAGTGATGTTGTAATCGAACTCTTCTTTTATGTTTCTTGTAAGAAGCATTTGCATTTCTCTTGCACTTATACCTCCCTGACTTACACGGCTAATTAGATTAGGTAATGCTATTCTATCAACAAGCAAAGTGAGTCTTTCATATGCTTGTAAACGCAGGCCTTTTGTTCCTGTTTCATTAGTTTCTTCAGAAGCTGCACTCTTTCTTTGTATCCAAAAAATAAATCCGAGAAACCCGGCAAGCAACAATGCTATAACGCTGCATAGTAAAAGGGTGGTATTATCCATCGATTAGTTTTTACAAAAATACAGGAACGATTCCTTTTGTTAATGCTCCTTTAATGTCTTAACGTTTTCCTTCATTCGAAAGCTAACATTATAAATGTAGCTTCCATATTTTGTATTTTTGCTTATAAAGTTGAATTATGGATACAGCAGTTATATCAGCACCGGTTTCATTTACACAAGGCGCAATTGCAGAAATTAAAAGATTAATGAACGAAGAAGCCTTTGATAACTCGCAGGCTTTAAGGGTTGGGGTAAAAGGTGGCGGCTGCAGTGGAATGACTTACGTGTTAGGTTTTGATAACAAGCAGGAAGGGGATGAGGAGTTTGAAATTGAAGGGGTTCCTTGTATAATGACCAAGTCGCACGGTATATATTTAATGGGAATGGAAGTTGACTGGCAAGATGGTTTAAACACTCGTGGCTTTACCTTTTCGAATCCTAATGCAAGTAAAACCTGTGGTTGCGGAACCAGCTTTGCTGTATAATGTTATAAACCTGGCTCCTTTGAAAGTGAGGGGTTGTCATTATTGGTTATGATACAAGCTATTGCAATTGATGATGAACCACCTGCACTACATGTACTATCTGCTTTTTGCAGTAAGATTGATTTCATTGCATTACGGAAAACCTTTACAAATACCGAGACTGCTTCTCATTATCTAAAAGATACACTTGTTGATCTACTTTTTCTCGATATCAATATGCCTTCTATTTCAGGGCTTGATTTCTATAAGCAGCTTTCAAAAAAGTTAATGGTAATATTTACAACAGCATATAGTGAATATGCCATTGAAGGATTTAATGTAAAAGCAATTGATTATCTCTTGAAGCCTTTTACATTTCAACGTTTTACCGAAGCTGTAGAAAAAGCAAATGAATACTATACAATGCAGCAAGCTGCAAAGAAGGCAGAGCCCGAATACCTGGTGCTGCGTATCGATTACAAGCTTGTGAAAATAGACACTGCTGACATCACATACATAAAAGGGTTTGATGATTACCTGAAGATATATGTAAGGAATCAAAAGCCTTACATGGTGCGGTTAACGATGAAATCTATACTTGATAAATTACCCGTTAATTTTCTACGTGTCCATCGTTCTTATATCGTATCATTTCACCACATACAAAGCGTGGGAAATAAAGTCATTTCCATTGCTAATGAACAGGTTCCCATAGGCAATATTTACGAAGAAGCTTTCATGAAGCGCTTTGCTAAGTAGTTCACCGCAACATTTCTATCGTTCATCCCCATTAAGATTTTCTTCACATCGTTGTTGTACATATTTGTGGTGCAGAAAGGCAGCATGCCAGCTAACACTAATATCTATACTATACAATAGAACTCTACATAACCTCTTTAGCAACCCTAAAATTCACGTTATGAAATCTATTTGTAATGCAACAATGCTGGCAGGTGTCCTTATGATATCAACAACCACTTACACCCAGGTAAAACTTGATGGATATGAAGTCGGGATTAATGCAGGCACCTTAGTTTACCAGGGAGATCTTTCTTCAGGTGTGTATGGAAATCTGAAATCTTTACGACCTGCAGTTGGTATATATGTAGCAAAAGCAATCAACAGCTATTTTAAGTTGCGTGGTACTGTGGTAAGAGGAAGGATAATGGCAAACGAAGCTGATTATTCATCACCAGAATGGAGGCAGCAAAGGAACTTCAGCTTTACTACGCCGGTAACAGAACTATCTGTTACAGCAGTGTTTCAACCTTACGGAAACGAACAGGATTTCAAGCGGTTGACACCTTATGTATTTGCAGGTGCAGGTATCTCTATTTTAAATGTAAAGAGAGATTGGAGCAGGATAAATACTACAGTGTTTGATGATAAAACTGCAGCAATGATTGGTCTTGGCAGGGATACTCTACATAAACCTTCTCATGTGCTGCCAGTAATTCCGATAGGTGTTGGACTTCATTATTCCATTACAAACAAGATAGGATTGACAGCAGAAGGTGTGTACAGGTATACTACTTCTGATTATGTGGATGGATTTAAGTACGCCGGTAATCCTGATCGAAAGGATAGTTACTATGGAGTATCTATCGGGTTAAGCTTCCTTTTAGGAAAGGATAAATATGCTTGTCCAACTGTTTCAAAGTATTGATATGACTACTTCAAATATAACTCACCGCAACATTTTATTGGCTTACCGCAATTAAGCATTTATAGCAATGTTGGGAATGCAATTAGCTAAGAGAAATCATCTAAAATAAAATATGCAACACAAAGATTTATCAAAAGCAGCCTTCACAATAGATAAATAATGCAACAATTAATCAACGTAATAAAAACAAATACATGAACCAATTCTAGATCAACAACCAATTAAAAGCAACAACTATTTAAAAACAAAAAACCAATTATTATGTACCATTTTAGAAACCTTAAACTTGCACTTGTTACCCTTTTATCAACTGTTGCATTTATTTCATGCACGAAAGATCAATCAGAAAATACTGATGTTGATTCATTAAACACGATAGCTGTACTTGCAGAACTTACTGCAACTGCACAAGCTACAGGTGATTCAGTTTACATCATTCATCCTTGCGACAGGGGTGCAAAAAGAGACAGCATTGCACAATCGGCACTTCCGGCAAGTGTGGCTACTTATCTTTCTGCTAATTACAGTGGCAATACTTTTCATAAAGCATTCGCTACAAAAAGCAGCAGTAGTGCTACTACAGGTTACGTGGTAGTTATTT
>DASVST010000477.1:0-10603 GCA_036387965.1 Segetibacter sp.
CCCAAGTGATATGGTATATCGTGGTTATGAATCTTTCTTCCACTTTACCAAACTTCTTTTAAAACACCGAAACGATTTAGCAAATAAGTTATCGGATAAAGACTTTACTATCTTCAATGAATTTGATATACAACCTGTAAAAGTAAAAAGCGGCTCCAAGGCTGACTACTACGAGAACAAAAAACTTTACTTCATTACCAAGCACGAAGGAGATATTCTGTCTGTTACAACTAATTGATGTTAGGTTAGCTTTTTGTTACCAGCATTTGTTCTCCAGGTAACATCGTTGCCACGCTCGGTTCAAAGGCAGTATTCCATAGCAGCGTGGCAGTTTATTGTTATCCTAGCACAGGATTACACACTGCTTCAGCATAGTATGTATCAGGTTTTATAAGCTCACGGTATAATTCTTTTACTAAGATTATATCAAGTCACTCAAACTACATAATGCCTTTAATTGAGTTTACAGACAAGGGTTTATTTTGTGCCGCAGGTAACTTCTACATCGATCCTTGGCAACCCGTAGACAAAGCTGTTATAACACATGCTCATAGTGACCATGCACGTATCGGTTCTTCAAGCTACCTCTGTCATCATTATACAAAACCTATTCTGCAACTCAGGCTTGGTGCAAACAATTATCAAAGTGTCAATTGGAACGAACCTATAAACATGAATGGTGTAAAAGTATCATTACATCCCGCAGGCCATATTATCGGCTCATCACAAATTCGTGTTGAACATAATGGAGAAGTTTGGGTAGCAAGTGGCGATTATAAAGTAGAAGATGATGGTATTAGCGGAGCATTCGAACCTGTAAAATGCAATACTTTCATCACTGAATCAACATTCGGTTTACCTATTTATAAATGGAAAAGTCAGCAAGAAATATATAAGAATATTCAAAATTGGATTGTAAAAACCCAGGCTGCTGAAAAAGCAAGTGTTTTGATTGCATACAGTTTAGGTAAAGCTCAACGAGTATTGCAGGCAGCATCTGCAATTACCAACAAAATTTACGTTCACGGCGCTATTTGGAACATGCATGAAACCCTAAAAAATGCAGGCTGGGATTTACCTGATGTAAAGCGGGTAATGCCTGATATGCCAAAAGAAGAATTTAGAGGAGCTGTAATTATAGCTCCCCCAAGTGCAGATGGATCTCCATGGATTAAAAGATTTACACCTTACAGCATTGGTGTGTGTAGCGGTTGGATGCAGGTAAGAGGAAATGCAAGAAGAAAAAATGTTGATGCAGGTTTTATACTAAGCGACCATGCAGATTGGGATGGTTTGTTACAGGTGATAAAAGAAACTCAAGCCGAGAAGGTGTATGTAACTCATGGATTTCAAGCAGCTTTCAGCAGGTATTTAAATGAGATAGGCATTGAAGCGGCAGAGGTGAAAACACAGTTTGGAAATGATGAAGAGGAAGCGCCACCTAATGTTGAGGAAGGAGAAGTTGAAGAATGATGTGCAGATGATTTGATATGCAGATGTGCAGATGAATAAAATTAATTGATTAAGTTTTTTATGACAGGGAATACACTTATGGTATCATTTGCACATCTGCACATTTTCAAATTTGCACATCAATGAAGCAATTTGCATCTCTTGTAAAGGTATTAGGCACGAGTACTAAAACAAACGACAAGGTCGAAGCACTGATTCGTTATTTTGAAATAGCGAACGATAAAGATAAAGTTTGGGTGATCGCGATCTTTAGCGGACGCCGTCCAAAGAGGATTGTAAACAGTAGCTTATTAGCGGGATGGTGTATCGAAATGGCTGGTATTCCTGATTGGCTATTCGGAGAGTCTTATCACGTTGTGGGGGATCTTGCGGAGACAATTACTCTACTATTACCCGAGTCTGACACATCTTCATTAACTGAACAAAGGCCTCTACATTATTACATCGAACAATTTATTCATCTTGAAAAACAAGATGAATTGATACGCAAGCAATATATTATTGATAGCTGGCAATGGATGAACCAGGATGAAAGATTTGTGTTCAACAAATTAATTACCGGTGAATTTAGGATTGGTGTTTCTCAAAAAGTAATGGTGAATGCTTTAGCGAAACTCACCGGAATGGAAGCCTCTGTTATTGCACATCGTATTAGCGGTTACTGGGATCCTTCTACAACAACCTTTCATGACATTCTTAACCTCAGTGATGAATATGTTGATTATTCAAAGCCCTACCCTTTTTACCTTGCCTATGCGCTTGATGAAGATCCTAACACTTTAGGTGATCCATCTGATTGGCAGGTTGAATGGAAATGGGACGGCATTCGCGGTCAGGTGATAAAACGCAACGATGAGCTTTTTGTATGGAGCCGCGGTGAAGAATTGATGACGGACAAATTTCCTGAATATCATATCTTGAAAGATGTTCTTCCAAATGGGATAGCATTAGACGGTGAGATAATTCCAAGCATAGATCAAAAGCCATTACCCTTTGCTCTATTGCAAACACGCATTGGCAGAAAAAACATTACAAAAAAACAATTACAGGAAGCGCCACTTACTTTCTTTGCTTATGATCTTTTAGAATATGAAGGTGAAGATTGGAGAAGCAGACCTTTAACTGAACGAAGACAGAAACTTGAAAATATTATAAGATCATTATCGACACCCGTTATAATTTTATCACCTGTTGTTGAATTTAATACCTGGGATGAATTATCAGCATTAAGAGAAACATCCCGGGAGAACGGTGCAGAAGGTTTTATGATAAAGCGAAAATCATCTGCTTACCAGGTAGGCAGAAAAACCGGCGATTGGTGGAAGTGGAAAATAGATCCCCTTGTGATTGATTGTGTGATGATCTATGCTCAAAAAGGTGCGGGGCGAAGAAGTAATTTATATACAGCGTACACATTCGCTGTTAAAGATGGCGATAAACTTATACCTTTCACAAGAGCCTATAGTGGTTTAACTGATAAAGAATTTAATGAGGTAGATGCTTTTGTAAAACGTAATTCGATTGAGAAGTTTGGTCCCGTACGCACCGTAAAACCTGAGCTCGTTTTTGAAATTGCTTTTGAAGGTATCGCAGCAAGCAACCGCCATAAAAGTGGTGTAGCCTTACGTTTTCCTCGAATGAACAGGTGGAGAAAAGATAAAAAACCTGATGAAATTAACACGCTTGATGATCTTAAGAAGATGCTTGAAGTATATGGCAAATAGAATAACTTCACTTTATGTTTACAAGTACACCATGGCCATGGCTTATGCTAATTTCATTCTTATCGGTTGCAGTTGGTGTTTATTTGGTTCATATAATGTTGAAGAGAAAACTATTGACTAACAAAACCTGGTCGAACTTTGTTTCTTATGTCCTTTGCCAGATTATAACTGTAATTATTATGCACTCTATAGCTTCATGGTTTTACTTTTCATTTTTGTTTTCATATCTAAAGTGGACTTAGATTTTTTTTAAAATTGAAGTATAGGGCTCTTCATCATAATCAATATTTCAGTTGAACAGGTAGAGAAGTGTTCAATACAAAGAAAGAAATCTACCTGAGGATATAAAAAGGTGCTGAAGCATATAGTACATTAGAAGTTTTTTATTGAAAATATGACCAAATTACCTCATTGGCAATGGCTGATGCTTTCTTATTTAATACTCGTTGCCGTTCCTGTTTATTGGGTCCATCTAAAGCTTAATAAAAGAGTTTTAGCAGACAGAACTTTCCTGAATTTTATCGTTTATCTAATTGCAGTTCTCGCAACAGCATTCATCATGAACTCAATTACTATGTGGGTTTACTTCACATTCTTTTTCACAGTTAAGAATTGAATTTCTATTTTTACTGCTCTTTGTCCAAATACTAAAACAACTCATGATGGCTTATAATCTTTTGAAAGGCAAAAAAGGAATCATATTCGGTGCTCTTAACGATCAGTCAATTGCATGGAAAGTCGCCCAAAAATGTTATGAAGAAGGCGCACAGATTGTACTTACAAATGCTCCCATTGCTTTGCGCATGGGAGAAATAAATAAGCTTGCTGAAGAATGTGGAAATGCTCCTGTTATACCTGCAGATGTTACAAGCAATGATGATCTAAAAAGTCTTCTCGAAAAGAGCATGGAGCATTTTGGGGGTCCGGTTGATTTTATACTTCATAGCGTTGGAATGAGTATGAACATGCGTAAGAACAACCATTACACCGCACTAAATCACGACTTCACACATAAGACATACGACATATCAGCCATGAGCTTTCATCGCTTGTTGCAACTTGCTTACCAGATGGATGCAATCAACGAGTGGGGCAGCGTAATTGCGCTTACTTATATTGCCGCCCAAAGGGTTTTTCCTGATTATAATGAAATGGCTGACGCTAAAGCGTTGCTTGAAAGCATTGCACGAAGCTTTGGTTATAATTATGCCCGGAAGAAAAAAGTTCGTGTAAATACAGTCAGCCAATCGCCTACGCGAACAACAGCAGGTAGTGGTGTAAAAGGCTTTGAAGGCTTCATAACTTTCGCAGAAAAAATGAGCCCTTTAGGAAATGCCTCTGCTGAAGATTGCGCTAATTATTGTGCGGTATTGTTTAGCGATCTAACCAGAATGGTTACTATGCAAAACCTGTTTCACGACGGAGGCTTTAGCTTTACAGGAGTAACTGCTGAAGTTATTGAGCAAATGGAGAAATAATTAGTAGATGTGCAGATGTGCGGATGTGGGGATGTGGGGATTGGAAGATGCGAAATGAAATCTTTTACGAAAAAAATTATGAATTGCTTATCTGCACATTTGAACATCTGCAAATAAAAAAATCATCACTATGCCTTGGATTGAATACGTAGGATTGTTTGGCGCCTTTTTATCTGCGATAACTTTCATCCCACAAGTACTGCAGGCATGGCGCACTAAAAGTGTTGCAGACTTATCTCTATGGATGTTACTGATAGTTTTTTTAAGTGTAATAGTATGGCTGATTTATGGCTTTTATTTGATGCTTCTGCCGGTGATAATTGCAAATTCTATTATACTGGTACTTGCAATTGTTTTATTGATCTTCAAATACACTTTCCGCAAGAAGGCTCTTAAATAATCAAGAAATTCTTGACTACTATTCACGATGGCTGTCTACATCAATGCGTTTATTCAATATCTAAAAGATGGATAAATACGCTTTCAAACAACGCATATTGATTATTCCTGCTGTTATAAACACGTTCATTTTTATCTTCCTCTCCATACTTCATTTTTATTGGGCAGTTGGTGGTAGACTATTGTATGAGAACGTGTTACCTACAAGTTCTAACGGATTGAACAAGCTGAACCCAAGTACTGCAGCGGGCTTAATTATTGGTTTTGGGCTGCTCGTTTTCGCATTAATAACAGCAGGCAATCTGGGTTTGTTTGGCAGGTATACTAAGAGGACGTATTTCCGTTACGGCTCTTTACTTATTGCAATAATTTTTTTATTAAGAGCAATTGGTGATTTTAAGTTTATCGGCTTCTTTAAGACCGTAAAATCAACAAGGTTTGGAGCAAATGATACCCATATTTTTTCTCCCTTATGCTTGTCAATTTCGGTACTGGCCCTAGTGATTTTTATATTTGACAGGAAAGCCCTTTCTACTGCGAGAGAAGTTTAATAGAGACTTATAGAGGCAGGTAACCCGCCAATCTTAATCACCGCCTGGTTTATTTTTCAATATTTAAAATATTATCTTTTCTCATCCGTCTACCTTTTTACAATGGATGATGCGTTGACTATATCAACCGGAATGACTGCAACCCGAAACCGAAATATAACCGACATTATAAATACTTACAGTAAACGGCTGTTAGGTTTTATTCGCCCAAGGGTTCAAAGCGAGGAAGATGCTGAGGATATTCTGCACGATGTTTTTTACCAGTTTATCGGTAGCACTAAACCGATTGAGCAGATAAGCGCCTGGTTGTTTAAGGTTGCCCGAAATAAAATCACCGACGGCCAAAGGCGCATGCAACCAGCACTTATTGAAGATGTATATGACACCGATGATGAGGAGGCTTTTGAATGGTCGGAAGTATTCTTTAACGATACAGACAACCCTGAAACAGAATATCTCCGCTCAATGTTTTGGGAAGCACTCAATAATGCGTTGGGAGAATTACCTGCAGAGCAGCGTGACGCTTTTATATTGAACGAGATGGAAGGAATTCCCTTTAAAATTATAGCCGAACAAACCGGCGAAACGATCAACACCTTACTGTCGCGAAAGCGCTATGCGGTATTGCATTTGCGAAAGCGACTTTCAGTATTACGAAATGAATTATTAAACTATTGAAATAGAAAACATGAAAAGATCATTTAAGTTTAGAAGGATTGCAGTCTTTATACTAATTGGCACAGCCGCTATATTATTATTTGGATTTATAGTAATGCAATTATGGAACAATGTGCTAACAAGTGCCGTATCTGTAAATACCATCACGTTCGGCCAAGCCTTAGGCATTCTTTTACTGTCTAAAATATTATTCGGCGGTTTTAAAGGCGGAGGTGGATGGAAAGGAAGAGGCGGACCCTGGAATAACGAAATGAGAGAGAAGTGGCAGACCATGACACCTGAAGAAAAAGAGAAGGTTAAGCACGAATGGAGAAGCCGTTATAACAGATGGTGCAGGCCATCTCAAACGCAGCAAAGCAGAGAAGAAAACAAGACTGATACAGAGCAGTAACCTGGCTATCACTTTGCAAAACTGCTCATTGTCTATAACATTTTACTAAACGAAAAGTAATAAAGCATTAACCCTAACTATCTCCAGATGGAAATTCTCGTTTTCAGAACCAACATACTTTATAAAAAAAACGTCAGTAGCATAATGCCGCACATGCAAAGCATTACGGGGATCATCGAGTGGAATGTAGACCTGAAGGACAAGGATAAAAACTTCGTGTAAAAACATTAGATGTCATCCCCTCTTCGATTGAAAACGTGGTGCAAGACGCAGGGTACTACTGCGAAGAGTTGCAGGATTAGGTAATCTATCCCTTTTAATCATCCTTACAGATCATTGCATCACTGCCAATCTCATGAAAAGAAAGCTCCTCAAAATTATAAGACGTTTTATGATTGTAATCTTAATAATAGTTGCGGTATTGACTGTAGTTACCTTCTTTTATATGCGACAAGAAAAATTCGGTAAGGCGCCATCGGGAGAAAGGCTTGCGTTGATGAAGAAATCACCAAACTTCAGGAACGGACAATTTGAAAATACAAGTTATACCCCGCAGTTTGCTGAAGGACATAGTACGCTTGGTGTTATGTATGATTTCATATTCAAAAAAAAACCGGGACGAAAACCACTTGAAAACATACCATCTTTAAAAACTGATTTACTAAACTTGCCGATCGACACCAACATTCTTGTATGGTTTGGACATTCTTCTTACTTTATTCAAATAGACGGCAAACGAATTTTGGTTGATCCCGTATTCAGTGGAAATGCTTCACCAATACCGGGTACTAATAAGTCGTTTAAAGGAACAGATATTTATTCCGTTTCAGACCTGCCCGCTATTGACTACCTGTTTATATCTCACGATCATTATGACCATGTAGATCATGAAACTTTAATAGCATTAAAGAGCAAAACAAAGAAGGTTATTTGCGGACTTGGAGTTGGCTCTCACTTAGAATCCTGGGGTTATAAACCAGACCAGGTAATTGAAAAAGACTGGCATGAGCAAATAGCTCTGGATAGCGGTTTCTTTGCCTTTACAACACCTGCAAGACATTTTTCTGGGAGAGGTTTTGCTAAAAACAATACGCTTTGGCTCTCATATGTTCTACAAACACCCACAATGAAAATCTATATTGGAGGCGATAGCGGGTATGATACTCATTTTGCTGAAATTGGAAATAAATACGGACCCATCGACCTTGCAATATTGGAGAACGGGCAATATGATGTTGCATGGCAGTACATTCATTTGTTGCCTACTGAGGTCTTGAAAGCTGCTCATGATTTAAAAGCAAAGCGACTATTTCCTGTTCATTCTTCTAAGTTTGCAATGGCAATGCATTCCTGGGACGAGCCTTTGATAAAAGTTACTGAATCGAACGAAACTTCAACAAACCCTATTCCATTAGTTACTCCAATTATTGGAGAACCGGTCTTGTTGAAAGATGAAAAACAGAAATTCAGACAGTGGTGGAAAGGAGTGAAATAAGGTTGAAGACATAAAAGGTTTTTTATTGATTCTCTACTAAACCCACTTTTTGGAATAACGCCTCCATATTATTTCTCTTACTTCACCCGATCCATTAATTTTATCATTATTAGTGAAACTCTTCTATTTTAGCTAGAACGTTTACTCTTGGAGTGCCTTGTATCTCACCTATTATGTCTTTCAATATTGCGATCATTTGTTTATTTGTTTCGCCGTCTTTAACAGCAATTCTTACCGCCTTTTCTCCCAGTGTGTTACCCATCGCTTTCACATCTCTCAAAAACAAATTTCGTGTTTTGCACTTCTCCACAAACGTTTGCGCATCAGGAAAATGATCAGGCAAAAAGAACAAGATGAAATTTGCAACACCTGTTATAATTTCAGTTATACCAATCTTGCGTAACTGCTGTATCAAGTCGTTTCGAAGTACATGGGTTTCTTCATACTTTTTGTTATAGTACGCTTCATCATTCAATGCTGTTACTGCAGCAAGTTGCGAAGGCAGGCTTAGCGACCAGGGTGGAGTTAAATGCTTAAGTGCCTCAACATACATAGGCGAACAACACAAATACGCAGCTCTAACGCCGCTCAGTGAATAAACCTTGCTCATCGATTTGCAGATAATTAAGTTGTTGCTCTTAGCTGCAAGTTGTTCAAGAGAATTGTTTGCTCCTACATAGTCAATGTACGTTTCATCAACCCATACCAAAGTATTCTTACAGTTAAAAAGCAGTTCCTCCATTTCTTCTTTATCAATATATTTTCCTGTGGGGCTGTTAGGGTTTACGATGATAATAAGATCATAGCCATTCTTTACCTCTTCTATCAATGAATGTATGTTAACCACAAACTCATCCTGACGAGATAACTTGAACCTGTAAACATGGCACCTAATTACATTTTCCAGTACATGAACATATTCTCCATAACAAGGATCAATTATCAGAACTCTCGAGTGCTGGTTCAGCAAATATCTCAATGTTAAAAAAATTAAGCTGGAAGAACCAGCTCCCGGTAAAATACAATTCCTCTTAACATTACGGGCAGCGCTGATTGCATCTATCAACCCGTCCGCATGAGTTGGAGGCGAGGTTTGTAAAAGCCACGGCAAATGTTGCTGAATAGCATCGACCACCTTTGGAGAAGGAGGAAACCAGGCATCCAAAACATCAGCATTAATTATTTGCTTGTGCTTGTTTAAGGTTTTAAAATCTTCACCAATAGCTTTGAAGAAAGCGCCACCATGAAAACATTTAGCACCTGTAAATTGAAATGGCAGATCCCATACAATCTTCTTCTCTAACATTGAAAACAAACTTCTGCTTCTATTCTCAAACCTCTTTACATCTTCGATGGAAGCAATCGATAATTCGTATGAAACCTGGCCGCTTTTAATAGTTTGACCTAAAGGCTGTAAACCTGCTTTCTTGTACATGTCCATGATATCACTTCGGCAAATTGCTACGATGTATTTGCCTCCCTCCACCTCTATCCAGCGCATTGCAGCATACATAAGCAGTAAAGCTAAAAAGCTGTTACGGTTTGCTTTGTCAACCGTTAACAACCTAATCTCAAAAAGAAAGTTATCAAACGGTACAGGAACAATGGAGCGAGATATATACTTGTCTATAGAAAAACTTGGCGCGTCTGCAGGTGTTACGCTTATAAAACCAACTATAATGTTTTCCTTTTTGGCAACTATGTAAACGTTGAAATCATCAAGATCATCCTTTAACTGGAGTACCGTATTCGTTGAATGCTGACCTAACTCCTCTGCGTATACAGCATGTCGCATTTGGTATATCCCTGCTCTGTCGTGTTCGGTTGCAATCGAGAAATTAACACGACTATCGAAAAGGGTTGACTCCATCGCAGTGATTGTAGGAAACAATGTAGGTCTATAAGATCATTTCTGCAACTCCAGCACCCACATTCTTTTTGCAGGTATCGTCATCTTATCTTTTGTAAAGTAAACTGTGTTAGCTGTTATATTTTTTGCTGACGAAAATCCCTTTGTACGCTCAGCATATTTTGTAAAATCTATTTCTCTTGCTTTTCCATCTGTATTCATTACACACATTATAGTTTGCCTGCCATCGTACCTGAAGTAAACATATAAACCATCTTGCGGTACATACTGCATCATCCTACCGGTTTTTATAGCAGATGAATTTTTACGGTAATTAGCTAAAACACTTGTATAACTTAATACATCTTTTTCATCATCGGTTAAACCTTGTTTTGTAAATGCACTTTTCTTATCTCCATTCCATCCACCTGGAAAGTCTAAACGAACCCAGCCATCAGGGTTAGTAGCGCCCTTCATCAAAACTTCGGTTCCATAATATAATTGAGGAATGCCGCGACATGTTAGGAGCCATGCAATACCAGTTTTAAGCTTCTCTTTATCGTCG
>DASVST010000478.1:0-5663 GCA_036387965.1 Segetibacter sp.
GTTTAGCTTTTCAACTACAGGTTTATCCAGGCTTGTTTCATCTTCGTAAGCCTTAACGAAGTCTGCTGAAATATGGGGATGATTTTTTACTGATTTATAAGCTTGCTTTTTTAGTGCTTCTGCCGCCTGTGTTGGGAAGAATGCTGCCAAGTAATTCTTAAAGCCCCACTGAACATTTACGCCAAGCTGTGTTGCATTTTTACTTTCATTATTTCGAATTTTGAACTTTGATTTTCGAATCAGTTCCTGCCAATACCAATGATAATACTTGTGGTAGCCTGCAACTATTTCATCTGCTCCCTGGCCATCAAGCAAAACTGTTACACCATGCTCTTTTGCAAGCTCATAAACTTTATACTGCGCATAGATACTTGAAGATTGAAAAGGCTCTTCCTGGTGATACTGAAACTTTTGAAAATCATGTATCAAGCCATTTGATGTAGGTGTCGTAGTAAAACTCTTTAAGTTGAATTTTAGCGCAACTGATCTTATTTGCTTCGATTCATCTTTTTCGTAACCTGGAAAGACTGCAGAAAAACTTGCTTGCTGATAGTTGTTATTTGATTTAAGGAATTCATTAGCTGTTGCTACAATGGAGGAGCTATCTAGTCCTCCGCTTAGGCTGCTACCAATTGGCACATCACTACGTAATCTTCTCGCCACTGAGGTTTGAAACAATTGGGAGAATGTTTCTATTGCCTGATCTTCTGTTGTTGCAACCTCTGTTTCCTTATCAAGATCCCAATAGGAAACAACATCGAACTCGTAACCTAAGATATCATTTGGCGGCAACATTTTTAAGATCATATAATGCGCAGGGGGCATTATGTTTATCTCGTTATAAAACGTGTCGTATGGACGAGTTGGATCGGATGTATAACCAATCGTAAGATAATTCAGCAGTATTGAATTATTCATTTCCTTTGGTGCACCAGCAGCCCACAAAGCTTTCATCTCACTGCCGAAGAACATACTTTCTTCGCCGTCGTAATAGTAAAAGGGTTTTTCTCCAAAGCGATCTCTTGCACAAAAGAGTGTTTGCTCCTGTTCGTCCCAAATGGCAAAAGCAAACATTCCATCAAAATATTTCAGGCAATCCTTACCATAACATGCATAGGCTGCAAGAATAACTTCAGTATCGCAATCGGAGTTGAAAACAAAACTCTGCTTTTTCAACTGCTCACGCAGTTCAATATAATTATACAATTCTCCATTGTAGGTAATTGTATAACGATCCATATAATGCATAGGCTGAGCGCCCGCAGGAGATAGATCAATAATTGCAAGTCGTCTGTGCCCAAACCCTACGGTGCCACTTTTATTTATCCAAAAGCCATCACCTTCGGGACCCCGATGTATTATAGCATCAGTCATCTGCTGCAAGGTGGTTTGCCTTACAATATTAGTGTTCGTTGATATGATTCCTGCTATGCCACACATAAAAGCAAAAGATAAGTTTTTACGGTGATAACATAAAAAAACCCGGTTCCTTTGAACCGGGCAAATAGGTTTTAATACATTAAAAAGTAATCGGAACACTGACCTTTACATCATCCCAAAGTACTATAAGTTGCGCTCCATCTTTTGCAGGTTCAAAATACATTGTGAAAGCTTCTACAGCTTCAGTAGTCTTCTGTGTGGGTACATCGATGCGTGCGATATCCTTTTCACTTTTGTAAGTGAAACTACCCCAACTGTAAACATCTTTATTCAGTATGATAGTCCATTTATTTTGTGTGGGTATACAAAATAATGAATAGCGTCCTTTGCTAATTTTTTTACTACCCAGTTTGGCACTTTTAAAAAACTCAATTTCCGTGGTCTCATTCGCACCTAAGCGCCATACCTCACTATATTTTACTTCTTCTCCAAATATCTCGCGGTTCTTTTTCTGTGGCCTGCTATATATAAGCCTGATTGCTGGCTCTTGTGCAGTCTGCCCTTTCATTTTTAATATTGGAAAATTAGACGGGAAGTAACTCATGTCCATAGGACTTTTATCCAGGTCTGTCGGTTTTGTTTGAGCTTGCGTGTAAAGTGAAAGAGTAATATAAAAGCAATAGAATATTAATCTTCTCATGTTATTTTTTTATAGGTTACAAAGATATGTTTAGGATTGGATTATCGCTTGCAACTGTTGAGCCGCAAATTCTTTCAACATGGGAAAGAAGTTAGTATAACATTTTTGTAACGGTAAATAATGCTTTTCGAAAGCACTGAAAGCTTCCACGCTAGATTGCAAATATTTAGACCTGCGTACAATTCCACCAAAGCTTTGTTGTGTGCCCCACATAGTTTTATAATTATACAACCAGTTTTGTTCTGTCATGTAGGGGAGGAGAACTTGAAAACCTGATGGTAAAACACCATGAAACTTCTGTAATGTGTTGTAAGTTTTGGCAGCAAAATCTTTTAGCGTAGTATCGGTAAATTGGTTTTCATCATTAGCAAGAAAGTGATCGTAAACCACATCTATAAAGGCACCACTATATAAACCAACTGCTGGTTTTAGAAACACTTTTGCTTCTTTAGTCAAGGCATGTTCATCAGTAAATGTATCTATCGCCCTGTGGAGTTTGATGCCTTTTTGTATTGCTGGTGGAAAATCAAACTGCTTTTTTCCCTTTACAAAGTCACTAATCATATTACCTATGAGTAGCTCATCATAATTGAATGATAAATATGCATGAGCGAGGTAATTCATTTACTGGTTTATAGTTTTAGCTATTTGTAAAGGCGAAAATTTGATTGTAAATATCCGTTGGTAACAATTGCAAATACCATTTTTATTTTTTAACCTGAAGTTTAATGCTTTTAAGAAGTCATTAACGAACACGCCCAAGTCCTTTGCTGTAGCGGGTTTCGATGGTGCATTAACCTAAGTTAACATTACACCTTCTACCATTCATCAAAACCGAAGTTCGATTGGTCTCTTTTAGTCACAATTGCCTTGTACACGCTTCAAAGTGCTACTACTTTTGACTAGTCAATCAAAATAAACGACACCGAATAAAAATCTAAACAAGCTAAAACTAAAACCATGAAAAAATTATTCATCGCCGCCCTGCTAACAGTTACAGTAGCAACCAGTGCCTTTACCGCAGATGACAAAAAAATTGATTCAAGAATTATCCGAAATTTCAATTCTGAATATGCAGATGCTGACAAGGT
The DNA here is from genome assembly GCA_036387965.1 of Segetibacter sp. Taxonomy (GTDB): domain Bacteria; phylum Bacteroidota; class Bacteroidia; order Chitinophagales; family Chitinophagaceae; genus Segetibacter. The sequence goes on from DASVST010000478.1 coordinate 3,172, forward strand.
AACCTGGAGTGTAAAATCATCTTTTGTAAAAGCTTCGTTTGAAGTTGACGGACAACAAACTGATGCTTTCTATAATTTTAACGGAGAATCAATCGGATGCAGCAGAAGAATAACTTTAGATAACCTTCCACTTCAAGCAAAAAGAACCTTTGCAAAAAGATATTCTGACTACACTGTGAAAGAAGCAATCAAGTTTGATGGTAATGATGAATCTGCTTACTTTATTTCAGCTGAAAACGACAAATACTCTGTGATATTGAAAATTACTGGCGCAGGTTTATCTGTTTTCAAGAGAACTAACAAAAACTAATTCTGCGTCAGGCATTTTATCAACCCTCGGTATCGGGGGTTTTTTATTTTGGTATATAATAGTTAAGAGCGTTGTTGTAATTGAAAAAGAAGTAATTTTAATCTTTCAAAAGCGTTAGAGATTAAATTCCTAAGATGAAAAAATTTTATACATTATTAGTTACCTGCCTTATTCTAGGCACATCGTTATCTGCCCAAACTAAAATAGCGGCTGAAGATGCCGGAAAATATATTGGTGAAAAGGTAACTGTTGAAGGTAAAGTAACTGGTTCGGTTTATAAACATGCTACAAAGCAAACGCTATTAAACATCGGTTCGTCTACTTCAAATAGCACGTTTACGGTTGTGATAAATCAAAGCGATAGAAGAAACTTTAGTTATAGTCCAGAAACTTTCCTTGTTAACAAAAGCGTGAACCTTACAGGCAGAGTAATCGATATAAATGGTACCCCCGGTATGATCGCAACAAGACCGGAAGACATAAGATTAGAGTTTGAAGGTGGTGCTGATGTTGAAGTAAGACCCCTTGGATTTGACACTTTCAATAAATTTTTTGATGAAGATTAAAATATCTTAACACTTGATACTCAAAGCCTTGATCGTTGATCAAGGCTTTTTTTATGGGGAGTATTTTAAAATTCTTACTAGATATTTCCAACTTTTTAACAATTCGATGCTCTTAAGTATACCTATTAACTAAAAAGCTGATGAAAATTCTTTTTATACTTTTAATGATTTCCTTCTCAACCACCAGTTTTGAGAATAATATTGAAATACCACCCACAGAGGCCAAAAAGCATGTTGGTGAAAAAGTAAAGGTTTGTGGAAAAGTTGTAGATGCGAGGTTTGGTGAAACTGCATCAAAACAGACTACGATCAGTATGGGAGGCGGATCTTCTAACCTGCCACTTACGGTAATAATAAACTTTGAAGATCGCAAGAATTTTTCCTACAAGCCTGAACAATTTCTAAAGAACAAGACTGTTTGTATTAGCGGAAAAGTTGTAGAAAATAATGGAAGAACAGAGCTCATTGTTTCCAGGCAAGAGGATATACAAATAGATGAGGAAGAAGGAGAAGTGGAAGTAAAAGCGAATTATTTTCATTTTTTCACTCAGTATTTTGATGATAAGGAATAAGTAAGTTCAAAGACTTCTGTGCAGCCTCAATCTAATTGAGGCTTTTTTATGCGCAGACTTTCTGTTTTGCTTTAAAAAAGGTTTTTGAGTATAATATATATTTATCGTAATATTGCGATGTGGGGGCAACAAAATCATATGAGTTCAGCAGTACTGAAAATAAGCTTGCTAAGTATGCTAAAGCTTTGGCTCATCCTGCACGAATTGCTATTTTGAAACTTTTGGCTAAAAAGCAATCTTGTATTTGTGGTGATATCGTTGAGGAACTTCCACTTTCGCAGAGTACCGTTTCGCAACATTTAAAAGAATTAAAGGAAGCAGGTTTAATAAAAGGAGATATTGATGGCGCTAAAGTTTGTTATTGTATAGATGATAAAGAATGGAAAGCAGCACAAGCAGGGTTAAACCTTTTATTTGATTCGTACAAAAGCGGCAACAGTTGTTGTTGATTTTTTTTAGCATATTAATCGTAATATTTCGATCATTTAAAATAATAATTATGCAAACTCAAGAACAAGTAAAAGACATGGTAAGGCAGAAGTATTCAGAAATTGCTTTACAAGATAAAGAGACTAATGAAAGCTCATGTTGCGGTTCAGGTTGTTGGTCAACCGATGTGTACAACATTATGGCTGATGATTACACAAACTTAGAAGGTTATAACCCAGACGCCGACTTAGGTTTAGGATGTGGATTGCCAACCGAATACGCTAAGATCAAAAAAGGGGATGTAGTTATAGACCTTGGCAGTGGTGCCGGTAATGATGCATTCATAGCAAGAAACGAAACAGGAGAAACCGGTAAAGTAATAGGGATTGACTTTACACCCGCTATGATTGAGAGAGCAAGAAAGAACAATGAAGTAAGAGGATTTAACAACGTTGAGTTCAGGCAGGGAGATATAGAAAAGATGCCGGTCACTGCAAATACAGCAGATGTTGTTGTAAGTAATTGCGTATTAAATTTAGTACCGAATAAAGATGCAGTAATCAAAGAAATATACAGGGTACTAAAGGCTGGTGGTCACTTCTCAATATCGGATAT
>DASVST010000479.1:0-2057 GCA_036387965.1 Segetibacter sp.
TAGTTTGTTGGAGGTCGGTACGGGTTTTAATGCAGAACTAACCGGCAGAGAAAATGTTTACCTCAATGGAACTATCATGGGCTTATCCAAAAAAGAGATAACGCAACGCTTTGATAGTATTGTAGAATTTTCTGGTATTGAAAAGTTTATTGATACGCCGGTTAAACGTTATTCAAGCGGTATGAAGGTGCGCCTCGCTTTTGCAGTAGCAGCACATCTCGAACCTGATATCCTTATCATAGATGAAGTTTTAGCAGTTGGTGATGCAGAGTTTCAGCGAAAGTGCATAGGTAAAATGCAGGAGTTAAGTGACAGAACAGGACGGACTGTATTGTTTGTTAGTCATAATATGTCGGCCGTTAAAAAGCTTTGCACAAGAGGAATCGTTCTAGAAGATGGTCAAGTTGTGTTTGATGGAACACAAATTGAAGCGATCAATTACTACCAGGCTAATTTGGATAACGCTTCTAATTTCGACTACAGTAATGATCTGGATAATGCGCCGGGCAATGAGTTCGTAAAGATTGCCAACTTTTCTATTCAACCTGTATCAGGCTCTATTCTTACAATTACATCGGGTGTTGATATTCAGCTTCTACTTTATAACTTTTTAGCAGCAACTAACATTGATCTCACGATTGAGCTACGTAACTCAGAAGAAATTGTTGTGTTTCATACAGGCTATTATATCAGCATGAATAAAGATTCTAAAAATGGATTTTATAAAATAAACGTTGAAATACCTGCTCATCTATTGAACGCAGGTCTGTACTTTATTTCGGTGATAGTTGGTGAAAATAAGAGAAGAGCACTATACAAAGGAAGGGATCTGGTAAGCTTCGAAATTATCCATGATTCAAAAGATTCGGATGCAAAAATACTTCCGGGGGTTATTAGTCCGTTATTAGATTTTAAAACTGAATTTATTAATAATTGATTATGGACTTCAGAACTAAAATTGAAAGCTCAAATCCTCTTGTTACCATTGGAGTATTGTCTTATAACTACGCTTCGTATGTAGTTGAAACATTAAATTCAATATACGATCAGACGTACGATAATATACAACTAATCATTATTGATGATCATTCTACAGATAATTCAGTTGATCTGATTAATGATTGGATCCAGGCAAAAAATGTAAGCTGCGAGTTTATAGTTCATGAAAAAAATTACGGAAGAAACAGGGCGTGTAATACAATAATCAAAAATGCTAAAGGAAAATATCTTACTCTGTTTTCTTCGGATGATACTATGCTTCCAGGTAAGATCGAAGCTCAGGTAAATGTAATGGAAAATGCTTCGGAAGAGTATGCGGTTTGTTATTCTGATGCAGAGTTAATGAACGAGAAAGGCGAATATAGAGGGTTGTACTCTCAAACTCATAAAGTAAATAATTTAGAGGGAGAGGTGTTTGAAGAGTATTACAATCGACGCTTTTTTATATGTGCTCCAACAATTTTCTTCAGGAAGAAGACATTTGATTTAATAGGCAATTATGATGAGAAGGTTACCATAGAAGATTATGAGATGTGGATGAGATTACTACCTAAGTATAAAGTTAAATACTGTGATTATACAGGCATAAAGTATAGGATAAAAGAAAACCATTCCCCAACTCAAACGCAAACTTTAGCAGATAAAAGGTTTTATCATAGAAACAGGATTTATATCTATGCCAAGCTGTATAGCCTGCTCCGGACTGAGAATAAATTTCCCGCGGTAAAAAAAGATCTCGAGAGAAAGATCAATTATCACCTTATTCATTTAAAAGATGTAAGTACTTCAGATTTTTGGAAGTTCTTGTTCTTTTTAATCAAAAACTCATTTTATAAAATATCGGTAGTTAAGCTTTTAAAACTTCAGCTTAAATTTTTTTTGATCTTTTATAAAACCAGGTTTATACCTACTTAGTTGCTGCCTCTTATTGACAATATTCAGCTTATTCACTTGCCTAAAATTCTTGACAGCAGGGGCAATTTATCCTTTTACGAGAGTAATGTGCATATACCTTTTGATATAAAACGCACCTACTGGATATACGATGTACCGGGGGG
>DASVST010000480.1:0-22075 GCA_036387965.1 Segetibacter sp.
TGCGTCAACCCTTATCCCATCAATATGAAATTTCTCGAACCAGAATCTTGCACTGCTTATCAGAAAACTTTTTACTTCTCCCCTTTTATAATTGAATATGTATGAGTTCCAATCGGGATGATAGCCTTTTCGCATGTCGGCATACTCGTAAGTATGCGTACCATCAAACATAAATAATCCATGAGCATCGTAAGGAAAGTGAGAAGGAACCCAATCGAGTATAACACCAATCTCTGCCTGGTGAAATGTGTCAACCATTGCTGCGAACTCCTCGGGTGAACCAAAGCGGCTTGTAGGTGCAAAAAATCCTGTTCCCTGGTACCCCCAGCTACCATCAAAGGGATGTTCCATTACAGGCATAAACTCTACGTGTGTAAAGCCCATTTCCTTTACATACGGAACGAGTCGTTCAGTAATCTCTCTGTACGAGTTATAAACTTCTTCATTGTTCTTGTCAGGGCGCATCCAGCTTGCAAGGTGTACTTCGTAAACAGAATAAGGAGAAGTAAGTGCATTATTTTTCTTTCGTTTGCGCATCCACTTTTCATCTTTCCATTTATGATGGATTGCCCATGTAATGGATGCAGTATGCGGACGCTTTTCCCAATAATGCGCATAGGGATCTCCCTTATCAAGCTTTAATCCGCGGAAACCATGGATATGATATTTATATGCTTCACCGGCTTGAACGTGAGGTATAAATCCTTCCCAAATCCCCGAACTATCCAGCCGAACGTTAAGTGGATGGCTATGCTTTTCCCAATGATTAAAATGCCCGATCACAGAAACAAACTTTGCATTCGGAGCCCATACAGCAAAGTATGTTCCTCTCGTTTCTAAAACTTCAATTTGCTTGTTACCTAAAAAATTATATATGCTGTAATGTGTGCCCTGTTGAAAATTCTTTATGTCTTCATCTGAAAATAACGAATAAGTCCATACAGGTTGGGTGGTATCTACAAAGTGTAGTTCTTCGTAACGTTTTTGTGGAGCAGGATGTGCTGTAGTTTGAGCCTCATTGTTTGCAGCTTTATTTTTTTCCGCATCTATATTATGCTTTTCAGCTGCCATAACAGTAATGGTTTTAATAAAGATACAAAAGAGAAAAGTGATGGAGAGGAGAACAGCGAATGCACTATAAAATACTTTCGATTGAATGTTTAGAATGAAATTTAAATTGATAGATTAAGACGGGTTGAATCATAAAAAAGATCCCGATTTCGTCGGGACCCTCTTTAATAAATTTCACTTCGGAATAATCCAAATTGTGATTTGCTTTCAGTTCAAAACTATAAAATTATTTATCAGGAAAAAATTGATTTAATAATTGTGCATACATTGAATAACTACAACACGAACTCCTGTAAAGCTTCTCTCGGTTTCGTTGTGAAAGAACTAAGTTAGTATCAAAATCTACATCCTAAAGGCTTTTACCTGAAGAATGTGATACTCGAACGATAGTTCTTGAAATTCATCATTAACAGCTAAAGCTAATTAAATAGAATATCTACTTCCTAAATGCTGTTTTCCTGCTTTTTAGTTGTATTCTTCGCAGCGCCTCCGGAGTCGTCTTTCAAATGTTTGCCCGAACCTTTCTTGCTTACACTTTTGGCACCTTTTTGCTGAGACTGCTGACTTTCACCCTTGTTTTTTGTGGTTGTACCATCAGTGCCTTTGTTTCCAACATTGTTTTTTGAGTTGCTCATAATTGAAATTTAATGTGATTTTTTATTAAGAATAAACATCAACTTTCAGGCCGCGCAATTGTGTAGAATAAAAGATGGCAGATACTTCTCAGGAGAAAGTAAAAGTTTATTTCAAACTTAGTAGTTCGCTCAGATTTTCTATAGTGTAAGTAGCCTCAGATGAAGAATGAACGTTGTTTTTATCATACAGAATAGTTACAACTCCTAATTCGTTGCCACCTTTTATTTCCGACTCCGGGTCGTCGCCAACAACGACTACCTCATCAGGCTTGTAATTATGCTTTTGAATTATCTCAGAAAAGACATCCTTCTTTACTTTATCAGTAGTTGTATTATCTATTATGTGAACTTCTTTAAAATCTTCCTTTATCCCAAGAGAGTTTATTTTACTCTGCTGCATTTTTGTAAAGCCCGAGGTTACAATAAACCTATCAGCAGGTAAACTTTTTATCACATTGTAATCATCAAAAGGCTCTATAGGCTTATTATACTCGAGTTGTTTTAGCAGCTCGGTACATTCGGTTGCAAGGCTTTCGTTGAAGTGATATTTCTTCGCAATTTTCTGGAAGGGAATACGGGTAAAATCTTCCTTTATTTCATCAAAGTCTTCCTCGTGTTCACCTGAATCGTGGATTAATTTATATACCGGTGCAAAAAGTTCGGCCCCAATAGAGGGGGTATGAAACAAGGTATTATCCAGGTCAAATATGTAGGCTCTTCTCATTATGTATCATCTAAAAAAACTATACCTCTTTAGATGATAGCCTTTCACGTTCATTTTAAACAATCAGTTGAGTAGATTGATCTTCTTAATAATTTCTCTATAATCACTATCATGCTCAAGTTCTGAAAAGAGAGCCCACTGGCCGGTAGTTGATTCTGCTTCATCAATATTAATTTGTGTAGTATTACAGAGAAAAAGAAAGCTTATGTCGTGATGAACATGTTGCGGCTCATTCTTCTTTTCGTTAGCGGGTATTGTATGACTATCAACCCTAAAAATGTTTGTGCTAACGAGTTGAAGATCTGCTGCAGCTATTCCTGTTTCTTCCTCCGCTTCACGCAGCGCTGCATTTACTAACGAAGTATCAGAAGCATCAATGTGTCCGCCGGGCTGAAGCCACCTGTTTAAGAATTTATGTCTCAGTAGAAGGAGTGAATCTTTTTGAGGATTTGTTATATAAGCACTTGCGGTTACATGACCTACAAAGTTTTTGCGATCGAACAATTGTGCACCGTCGAATTTGTTTAGAAAATCCACTATTGGTTGAACCCTTTCTGACTCTTCAGCATAGATATCTTTATACATTTCGATAAGCGCAAGTATTTCAAGTCGATCTTCCATACTGCAAAGATGCCGCTGTAAAATAACAGAAGAACTTATTTCTTAAGCAGCTGCTTAAACCTGTTCAGATCATTTAAATCGGCAGAGGAAAGTGGCTCATTGTTTTCATACTTAGACTTAAGAAACAAAACTCTTTTATGCTCTGGATACTTAGCTAATATTTCATTGATCAATTCCTTAGTAGGTTCATCTTTTTCGTACAATGGTGTTGGTACCGGGGGTGCTGATTTATCTCTTGTGGGCATTTTTTTAATGATAGCCTCTACTCCTGCAAGTTTACCCGGCGCAATATCTTTTATCTCTGAAGCCTTGGCATAAAGACCTTGCAATTGCTTTTTGCTAAGGCTGCCACGTTGCTGGTATTGTTTGTATAAGCTGATTATAAACGAAGACACCGGGTAAGCCATAATACAATCTTCTAACACCATATTTATAATATCCAAAGGCGGTTTTTTCTTAATCATGTAATCTTAAATCTTGGGGTGTAATATAAATAGAAAAAGGGAGCAGGTAAAAACCTGCTCCCTTCCAAATTCCACTTCAAAATATTAATATCTACCGTCTTTTTTATCTTGTGTTCTTCCTAATACATATCCTCCGGCGGCTCCGATAACAGCTCCAATTACTGCGCCTTTACCTTTTTTGTCTTTACTGATGATGGCTCCAAGTACGGCACCAGATGCTCCACCTATTGCAGTACCTTTTGCGGCTTTGCTCCATCCTTCGTTCTTCTTTTCCTGTGGCGCTTCAGAAGGAATTGATGTTCCTGAACCAGATCCCGCAGATCCTGCTCCTGCACCAGCTGTTGATTCATTGCCTCCAGAACCACCTGAACTGCTGGTATTAGCTTTTGGTCTTGATACCGGCTTCTTTACAGCGGAGCTCTTTCTTGCAGGTGCTGCAGCCTTAACCTTAGCAACACTTGCTTGTTTTGCAGGAGCATTACGGTAAAGAACTTTTGGCGTTACTGCTGCTTGTGTTTGTTCAACAGGAGCAGCTGTTTCAAAGCTTTCATTTTCTGCAATTAATTCTTGTTGATCTTTCCATTTTTCGAACTCAGATATTCCTGCGGTATCTGTAGTACTTTGTTTTACTGATACTACTTCTTCTGCTGGCTTTGAGTTACATGCTGCAAGAAATGCGGCGATTGCTATTGTAAGTATTGATTTTTTCATAATGGTGTTTTTATTACAGTTAAGACTTGTAGTGATTAACAAAGTTTAGCCATAGCAATGGCTTTAACAGAACCTTTTATCGGAGGAGTAAACGAAGAAGTTAACCAGCTTTAAACAGCAAAGTAAGCAAACGTGGAATAGTGGCTTTATTATCATCATCGAACCACTCATTAAGATGAATAAGAGAGAGTCCCTGATTAGTTGCAGCATCTATGAATTCTGAAATGTTATGTGTGAAGCATTTAAGTTTTACTCTTTCATCCTGTGAATCGAACCTTGCAAGACTGCCTGAATATTGCTTAAAAGGATGAAGTTCTCCAACGTATACATATCCACCTGCCGTTATTTTTTGTTTTACCTGTTTAAAAACAAAGTTGAGATCTTCAATATGTTCAAGCACGAGGCTGAAGGTTATTAATTCAAATACTTCATTCGTAAATACCCAATCACCGGTAATGTCAGCCTTTATAAAGTCAATGTTAAGTGCAGTGATTTTAGACTTCGCTTTAGCCAACATTTCATCAGAAAAATCAACAGCTACAACCTGTTGTGCCTGTGTTATCAACCATTCAGAATTTTTACCTGTTCCACAGCCAATTTCCAGTACGCTCGAAAATTTATAGTTGTTCAATGTTGATCGTAAAGACACTCCTTCAATATCTCGTGTACGATTGCTACTTGTGTCGTACTGCTCAGCCCAAATATTATATGCTTCCTGGTTATTCATTTTGAAATCGTCAGATTGTTCCCTAAATGAACCTTTTCATCCTCTTAAGAAAGAAACCTGTGCATTGTTTTTGCATAGGGAAGTAAATTACTAAATATACTTGGCTAAGTATCGCTCAAATACAGATCAGTTGTATATACCTGCTGAAGAGTATTTATTGTGGAACTTTTTAGCCAATTGAAACTTAAATCAGATTCATATGAAAAAACTTTTTCTTCTTTTTACGCTTACAGGCGCAATCTCATTATCTGCAAACGCACAAGACAGCGCCACAGCGAAATTAACGAGCCCTGCTTTTAGCGCATCCACAATTTCATTGATCGATACGACGCTGCCCCAAACTACCACATCGACCCGCTACAAATCACCGTATACTACAAGTTTTAGAAAAGATGCACCAATCATCGCTGGTGGACTTGCACTGACTGCGTTCGGAACCTATTTAATTGGTCAAAAGAAAGAGCTGACGTTAGCTGAACTTGCTACAAGGACCAGCGACAAAGTTCCTTTTTTTGATAGACACAACCTTGGGCATTACGATGAAAAAGCAGATGACGCCAGCTATATTCCTTTTCATGCGTCTTTTATCTGGCCTGTCGCAATGACGCTGATCAATAAAAATGAAAGGCATAATGCATTTCAGGTATTGGCATTATATCTTGAGACAATGTCTATTACCGGTGCCTTATTTACAATTAGTGCTGGTGCAATTCATCGTAGTAGACCGTACGTTTATACACCCGAGAATGGCCCGAACACTACTGAAATTGGAAGACGTCGTGACAAAGATTCGCAACGTTCATTTTTTGCGGGACACACAGCAGCAACAGCCTCGGCCTCTTTTTTTACAGCAAAAGTTTTTAGCGATTTTAATCCTGATTCAAAACTTAAACCTATTGTTTGGGGAGTAGCAGCTGCATTGCCTGCAATTACTGCTTATTACCGCTACAAGGGCGGTATGCACTTTTTGAGTGATAACCTTCTTGGATATGCAATTGGTGCCGGTGTAGGTATAATGGTTCCCGAGCTTCATAAAAGCAAAAGACTTCAGAACCTTGACATGACACCTGAGATAGGACCGAATTACAAAGGAATCTCACTTACTTATCACATCAAATAGAACGTTGTTCGTGTTGGGATTATTTGTATTCGTATACAACATAACCCCACGGTTCAATCTTCCACTCCTTATTAGTTAAAGATTCTTTTGCATCTTTGAACACATTATGTGTGTTTCCATGGAGATTAGGATCATTAACTCTTATAGATTGTTCTTTTGCTGATAGGTTGAGAATCACGAAAACCTTTCTACCATCTCTTGCCCTTACATATGCGTATACTGAACTCTCATCCCCTACTGGTATTTGTTGGAAAGAGGCATTTGCAGCCAACGCGGGGTTGCTTTTTCTAAGATTTAGCAAGGTTCTGTAAAACTTTGCACGTTCATACTTTGCAAAGTTCATTGGATCTTTTTCGAAGAACTCAATCTTTTTTAATACCGGTTCTTCCTGCCCACTATATATAAGAGGAACACTTCCCTGCATGGTTTGTGTAAGCACAGCAAAAGGTGCATGTACAGCTCCCGGCATGGTTTCATAATCAGCTTTATTCCAGCTGTTCTCATCGTGGTTGCTGGTAAAGTACATATGTATCGCATTTAAAGGATAAGTTGAATTTTGCTTAACCCTTATCTTATCCAAAGAGGTTGCAGGTTGTTCTCCCTTCGCCACACTTTTCATCATCTGAAACATCTCCCAAGGGTAAGATGCATCAAACCCTGCTTTATGCAAAGAAGGCTTCTCACCTTCAGCAAGCATAAAAAGCTCTTTTTGTCTTCTTAGAATTGTTATACAGTCTCGCCAAAAATCATCCGGCACCTCCCCGGCTACATCACATCTAAAACCATCTATATCAGTTTCTCTAACCCAGAACTTCATAGCAGCTACCATGCTATCCCTCATTTGTTGGTTATTGAAATCAAGGCTGCGTGTATCTGTCCAATCATACACTGATTTTGGTTTGCCAGTACTGTCTTTTTCAAAGAATTCAGGATGAGAAGTAAGCCAGCCATGATCAGCACCTGTATGGTTTGCAACCCAATCTATAATCACTTTAAAACCTTTACTGTGTGCAGATGAAACCAATGCTTTCCAATCTTCCATTGTGCCAAACTCGGGACTGATAGATGTGTAATCTGCTGCTGCATAATAGCTTCCTAAGGTACCTTTCCGGTCTATTTTACTAATGGGAGTTATGGGCATAAACCATAATGTTTGAACACCCATATTTTTCAGTCGGTCTAAATGTTTTTGAAAAGCTTTAAAAGTTCCTTCGGGAGTATATTGGCGAACATTCACTTCGTAGATATTGCCCTGTAAGATCCAATCGGGAGTTGCTGCACTTAGAGATGATGTGTCTTTTTTAGGTATTGTTGTTTGGCTTCTGAACGTATTACAGCCAGCGGCAAAAACAATTATTAGCAAAAGGGGAATAAAGAATAAGGGTTTCATATCAACATTTAAAAGTCTAAAGCTATTACAAAGTATACAATTATAGAGTACGTATTAGCCACAGATACCTCACCGTCATACTGAACTTGTTTCAGAATCTCCTGGTATACGTCAGAGCACAGCAAGAGATCCTGAAATGAATTCAGGATGACTATCTTTCTTCTGCATCGGGAATAAATCCACAATACTGGTAGAAGTAGTGTTTGCAAGACTTGTATCTTTCCACTCAAAATATTTCTATGGAGGAGAAATCATTATACTATGGTGATTACTTAAACCTGCAGCAGGTATTAAATAGTCAGCATCCTAAAAGTTTTGAAGATCCGAATTCGCCGGCACACGATGAAATGTTATTCATCATTGTTCACCAGGCATCAGAGTTATGGTTCAAGCAAATTCTTTTTGAGCTTGATTATATAATGGGTGTCTTCAATAAAGAAAAAATAAATGATAACTCTGAAGATCTAAACCTTGTAAGACATCGTTTAAACCGGATCATTAAGATCAATGAATTGTTGAACCAACAGGTATCAATTCTTGACACAATGACTCCGCTCGATTTTCTTGAGTTTAGAAATCTCCTTGCACCTTCGTCCGGCTTTCAAAGTGTACAGTTCAGATTAATTGAAGCACGTCTTGGTTTACAAATTACAAAAAGACATGAAGCTGATTATTATAAAAGAACTAATGCAGGTGGCTTTTCACAAGAAGATTTTCAATCAATAAATAAACTTGAAGATGAACTTAATCTTCTTCAGCAGATAAACAGGTGGCTTGAAAGAATGCCATTCTTTAATGAAGCGTATTGGTCGTCTTTTAATACAGGAGAAGACACTAATGGAATTCACTCGTTTTGGTTTACCTATAAAAAAGTTTATGAACAGAGTTTAACAGAGAGAGAAAAAAATAAGCTGCAAATATTTGAGTACGTTTTTTTTGAAAAGCCATTGCCTGATCATTCAGAAGAACAATTGAATTCATTGCGTTCTGATCTTTCCCCCGCAGCTATGCGAGCTGCACTATTTATAATGCTGTACCGGGATTTTCCGGTGTTTCAAACGTCCTATCAAATATTAGATGCTCTGATAGAAATAGATCACATGATGAGTAACTGGCGTCATAAACATTTTATTATGGTTCGCCGTATGATTGGTATGAGAAGTGGGACAGGCAATACTTCGGGCTCCGGTTATTTAGAAGGTGCGATGAATAAACACTACATTTATAAAGACATTTCTGGTCTTTCCACGTATCTTATTGAACGAAATAAATTGCCACACTTACCTGTTGAACTCATTCAAAAATTAAGCTTTAACCTAAGCACATAATTACCAGCCTATGAAAATGGGTGCAATTGCTCAGAACCCGCTCGAATGGGCAGCGTTAAAAGGCGGTTTGGTTCCAACACCTTTGGCTTATTCGCACTTCGGTTTCATGATGAGTAAGTTTTTATTAGAAGCTACGGATAAGGGTGTTTTCGAAGCTATTGGCAAAAGCAAAGTTTCTCTCCAACACATCGCGGACGCATGCAAACTTGATGAAAAGGCATTGAAGAGTTTACTTGGTGCACTTGCATCAATGGGTTTGATAGACACAGAGTCAAATGTATTTTTCCTTACCAGGAAATCTAAAAAATGGCTTTTGAAAGATAGCCCAAATTCACTCTATTGGCTATTGATGTTCGATAACAGGGTTTGTATAAAGTGGATGGATTATGTTGGAGAATTTTTAGAAACAGGTAAAGGTCTACAATACCATCACACGTTTAATGATGAAGAATGGTTTTACTACCAAAAGGCAATGGAAGCTACTGCAGCAATAACTTCCGGCGAAGCGGTAAAAAAAATTCCTGTTCCCTCAAGTCCGAGTCACATGCTTGATATTGGTGGCGCTCATGGATTATACTCTGTTGCTTTATGCAAAAAGCACAAGGGCTTATCTTCTACCATTCTTGATTTACCCGGAGCTGTTGAAAAAGCAAAACCTATTCTGGAAACATATAAGATGAATGATGTAGTAAAACATCGTTCAGGCAATATATTGACTGATGAGATTGAGGAAGAAAAGTATGATTTGATCATTATGGCAAGTGTTGCACATCATTTTACAGAAGAAGAAAATATAGCCGTTGCAAGAAAAGCTTTCAAAGCTTTAAAACCCGGGGGCTATTTTTCTATCATTGAGATACTAAGACAGGATAAGATAAAGTTGAACGGTGATATGCTTGGAGCTATAGGTGATTTTTTTTTCGCCCTTAGCAGCACATCGGGTACATGGAGCTTAGATGAAATTATGACATGGCAAAAAACAGCAGGCTTTCAGCCATATACAAATAGAAAATTCTTATCAATCCCGGGGTATATTGCTATAACGGCGAAAAAAGTTTAATGTCTTATAAGCAGCATATCTTCACTACATCTATATTAAATTTACATTCTCAAAAACTATAAATATGAAGGTTTCTTTGAAAATAACGGCTGCATTTTATTGCTTGCTATTCTTGCAGGTGACTGTTGTTGCACAAGTAGAAAAAGATGCAAAGTTGCCTGTGTCGGCTGATGTTAAGATTGGTAAGCTTGCAAATGGCTTAACGTACTACATCCGTAAAAACCAGGAGCCAAAAAATCGGGCTGAATTAAGACTGGTAGTAAATGCTGGATCGATATTAGAAACTGAAAGCCAGCAAGGGCTGGCTCACTTTACAGAGCATATGGCTTTTAACGGTACAAAGAATTTCAAGAAGCAGGAGCTGGTTAATTTTCTTGAAAAAAGCGGCGTTCAGTTTGGTGCCGATTTAAATGCATATACAAGTTTTGATGAAACCGTTTACATGCTTCCGCTACCAACTGATAGCGCAGATGTTTTTAAAAAAGGTTTTCAAATATTGGAAGACTGGGCGCACAATGTAACATTTGAAAATAAAGAGATAGATAAAGAAAGAGGCGTAGTTATAGAAGAGTGGAGGCTTGGATTAGGCGCAGGTGAAAGAATGAGAGCAAAGTATTTTCCGGTTATATTAAAAGGTTCGCAATATGCAAATCGTCTACCAATAGGCACGAAAAAAAACCTTGAGACATTTAAATATCAAACTGTAAAAGACTTTTATAAAGACTGGTACAGACCCGATTTGCAAGCCGTTATTGCTGTCGGAGATTTTGATGTTGCGGAAGTTGAGGCATTGATTAAACAACATTTTTCGAAGATACCTAAACGTGTAAATCCTAAACCGCGCAAGAAGTTTGGCATTCCCGCACAGGCTGGTTCTAACGCAATAGTTTTAACTGATCCTGAACAGACTTATAACCTTGTACAGGTTTTCTATAAACAACCCGCCATACCTGAACCTCAAACCCAGTTTCAATTTCGTAAATCGATAGTAAGGGAAATGTTTAACCGGATGATGAGTAGCCGGTTAGAAGAGATATCTCAAAAACCTGATGCACCGTTCCTTTATGGTGGAAGCAGCTACGGAAAATTAATTGGAGATAAAGATGCATTGATACTTGTTGCAGTAGCTAAAGATGGTAAAACAATAGGCAGTGCAACTGAAGCTGTAATTCGCGAAAATGAAAGGGTTCGCCAGCATGGTTTTACCGAAGGTGAATTAGACAGGGCAAAAAGAGCAATCCTTTCAAGTATGGAAAACGCATACAACGAAAGGGATAAAACCAAATCTGCTTCATACGTTCAGGAACTTATTAATCACTACTTAAACAAAGAACCAATTCCGGGTATTGAATTTGAATTTCACTTGTATAAACAATACCTGCCTACGATTACGTTGAATGAAGTAAATGCACTTATCACTTCATGGATAAAGCCGACAGACAGGTCAATCATTGTAATGGCTCCTGAATCTGAAAAGAAAAACCTGATAAGCGAGAAGAATGTTCTTGCCCTGTTGAACAAACCACTTGGTAAACTGACTGCCTATGAAGATAAGGTTGTAAAAGGTGCCATCCTTGCTTCAACACCAGCTGCGGGCAAAGTAACAAGCCAGCAAAAAGTAGATGAGTTAGGTGTAACTGAACTTACCTTATCTAACAGCGCTAAGGTTGTATTAAAGCCTACTACTTTCAAAAATAACGAGATACTCTTTTCAGCTATTAGTCCGGGCGGTTCTTCTCTTTATAGCGATGCTGATTATTTATCTGCGTCCAATGCATCAAGTGTTGCTTTTTATGGTGGAGTGGGCAACTTTGATATTATGAGTTTGCAAAAAGAATTAAGTGATAAACAGGTTCGTGTTTCTCCATCTGTTGGTCAATACAGCGAAGGTATAAGTGGAAGTTCTACACCAAAAGATCTGGAGACTGCTATGCAATTACTACATGGATATTTTACCGAACCACGCAAAGACAGCAGTATGTTTTTAGTAATGAAGCAACAGATCACAGCAGGTCTTGTAAACAAAGGAAAAGACCCATCATCAGTATTTAGTGATTCTGTTAGTTATATTATGGGCAACTACCATGTACGCCGTAAGCCGATGACGGTTGAAAGCTTAAATGACATCAAGTTAGACAGAGCCTTTGAAGTTTATAAAGATCGTTATGCAAATGCTGCAGATTTCGTTTTCACATTCGTTGGCAACTTTACTGTTGAAAGCATTACACCTCTAATAGAAAAATATGTTGCCTCCTTACCTGCAACAGGAAATAAAGAAAACTGGAAAGATGTAGGGTTAAGATACCCTTCGGGAGTTGTGAAAAAAACAATTAAAAAAGGACAGGAAAAACAGGCTACAGTAAGAATGACATTCACTGGCTTGACTCAATACAGCGATTTAGAATCTACCCAGCTCGATCAGTTGTGTAAAGCCTTTGGCATACAGCTTCGCGAAGTAATGCGTGAAGACCAGGGTGGTGTGTATGGTGTTGGCGTAAATGGTAATATCAACCGCGAACCGGTAAACAGTTACACGATAAACGTTTCTTTTAGCTGTGCCCCCGAAAATGTAGAAAAGCTTACCTCTACAGTTATCGAAGAGGTTAGAAAAATCAAGGCTTCAGGTGTACCGCAGGTTAACGTAGAAAAAGTTATTGCAGAAGATACACGTGGTATGGAAGTAGCGGTTAAAGAAAATAATTATTGGCTTTACAATCTTGAGCAAAAGTATTACTATAGGGAAGACCCAAAAATCATTTTAGAAGATCCTGCAATGGTTAAAAGGCTTACGGTTGAGAGAACTAAAGAGCTTGCCAATAAGTATTTTAACGAGAACAACTTTTTGCAGTTTGTTTTGCTGCCGGAGAAGTCATAAAAACTTAAATCTAATTTTTAAAGGCTGTCTTATTAAGGCAGCCTTTTTGCTTAACACCTCCTCATTGGTACCAAATTCATGTTATAAGGACATTTTTTAGCCTTGTTACCCGATTTATTTACTGAAGGATGAAATATTTAAACTCGAAACATGCATGCGCACACGTAAAAATCAAATTATTGACTATTATCTGCATTACATTGGTTACATTCAATGGTAGATAAAAAAATAATGAAGGCAAGCACACTTTTAGTATTTCTGTTCCTCCCCTTTTGTTTAGTTGCCCAATATGATTATCGGCTAGATCAACCCCTTCCGGCAAACTCCTACCTGCTGAAATCAGGTGAAAATTCGATATTGATACACCCAATGGACCTGAAGAATAAAGCGCATAGGTGGGTCACTTTTGACTCTACCCTTAAGATTACATCTAACAAGAAGCTAATTACACCTGATCCGGAAAATATCATTAGCCAAGCCTATTTGGAAGCTGGAGATTCTATTATACGTATAGACCAATATCTGATTGAAAACGAATTAAGAATTAGCGCTTTTACGTTTGATGTAAAAGGAAACTTATTAATCAGTAAAGATATTGAAGTACTACCTGTAACAGGTAAAAAAGTAAAAGCTTCGCCGTTTTATGTGTTACTATCTCCAGACAGAAATTCTATTGCGTTAGTGCAGACTCTCGTTGTTGAGGGTGATAGTCTTGCCATATCAAAAGTTGTTTTTACTAAGAACTTAAATACTTCTACAAACGCAGGGTATATGTTTCCGTTCAACTCACTACTATCAGATATGTATTTGCCGATAGTGAGTAACAATGGCAGTGTTATTATCGTAACATCGGACAAATTCAACTCTTACAAACTGGGCTCAATTGTAAATGTATATCAGCTATCCACTATTGATCAAGCACCTAAAACACTTCAGTACAACTTTGACAGGAGAAAAATTAAAGGGTTGAACTTCGATATGACAGGAGATACTTTATTTTTTTCAGGGCTTTTCAGCGAACCAACAAATAAAGATGAAGTTGCAGGAGTTTTTCAGGCAGGGTTTGATTTAAAAAAACAAGAGAAGCTTGCTGTTGAGGAATATACTTATACAGGTGATGTAGGACAGCAACTAAAAAAGATGTACGGCACTGAGGGACGTAAAGGCAATCACCTGAATTACATTTCGTTCTTACCAAAGCCTTTTTTATCCAACAATAAATATCGATTTGCAGTTTTAGTACCTATGCTTGAACAGGTACAGCCACGTCAGAAAGCATCTCCTGCTCAATTAAAAGGTCTTGAAGACATCAAACAACAACTTCATAATGTAAATTCTTTGTTGGGAACACAGCCACAAGGTTATTCAAGACCGATGACTATCGATCAGGCAACCACATATGCAGCTATGAATTACAATCCCTCGTATGTTCCCTCAAATCCATATGGTGGCTGGACACCCAAGCCTTCTAAGTCCCGTTCTAATCAAAAGCAAAGCGCACACAGTAAAAACCTTCTCCTCTTTTCATTTAAAGACAGCAGTAATAAATTTGTGAAGTTTAAACCGCCATCTGATCCAAAATATCAATTTTTCACTTTCTTACCCAATAGTAGTGGCTACAGCGCTTTACATTATGTAACGCCAAACTTTGGAAAAGCATATTTGATTAGTACAGCAGTGAACACAATAGGTATTATAACTGAAAAGAAAATCTTTGAAGATAAAAGCAAAGTCCTTTTACCAGATTATCCTGTCTTAGCAAATAAAAACAGTCTTGTTGCCTTCTATGAAAACACGACGACAGGTGAAATGGGCTTGGTTAAGATCAGGCTATAAGGAGCCGTTAACGAAGCAAGGCACCATCCACAAACCTTTCATGGGTATAATTATATCATATCTTTCAACTTTTCAACAACAATATCTACTTCCTCTTTAGTGTTGTTCTTACTAAACGAGAAACGTACAGTAATCTGGTTGGGGTTGTTATTGATGTTGCGTATTACATGACTTCCTGCATCTGCACCGCTTGTACAGGCACTGCCGCCACTTGCGCAAATATTGTTTATGTCAAGGTTGAAAAGAAGCATTTCACTCTTCTCTGTTTTCGGAAAACTTACACTTAAAACAGCATATAAACTTTTACCTGAGGGGTCTCCATTAAAACTTACACCATTGATATTTGCTGTAAGCTTATCCATCATATACTGCTTGATACCTGAAACATAAGCTCTCTCGTTTTCATAATTAGCAGTCGCTAATTCAAGTGCTTTTGCAAAGCCAACAATTCCGTATAGGTTTTCGGTACCGGCACGCATATTTCTTTCCTGCCCGCCTCCATGTACAAAGGGTTTTATCTTTACGTTTTCATTGATGTATAATATTCCGACACCTTTAGGTCCGTGAAACTTATGACCTGCGCCTGTAATGAAGTGTATAGGTGTATTTCGTAAATCAAAAGGGAAATGACCAACTGTTTGTACGGTATCGCTATGGAAAATTGCATTGTGGTTTTTACTCAACTCTCCTACTGCATGTAAGTCGAGCATATTGCCTAACTCGTTGTTTGCATGCATCAGTGTAACGAGGCACTTTTCTTTGCTTTCACTTAAAAGCTTTTCAAGGTGTTTCATATCTACATGGCCATTAGGCAGAATCTTTACGTAGGACACGTCTGCCTCGCCTGTGCAGGCTATTGCTTCTACAGTGTGCAAAGTTGCATGATGCTCAATGGGTGAAGAAATGATGTGCTTACAACCAAGATCCCGTACTGCAGCATTTATTGCTGTGTTACTGCTTTCCGTTCCGCCACTGGTAAAAAAGATTTCAGCGGGATGTGCATGGAGAATTTTAGCAACAGTTTTCCGTGCATTTTCAATTGCTAACCTGCTTTCGCGACCATAGCTATAAATAGAAGATGGATTACCGAAGTGAGTTGTCAGGTAAGGCATCATCGCTTCTAAAACCTCTGGATCGAGAGCGGTTGTTGCTGCATTATCAAAGTATATTCTGTTTACCATAAGCCACTGCCCTAAAGGGAGAAGTGAGTGAATGCTCCAACCAAAAGGAATTAATTATTTTGAAATTTATTAATGAATCAAAAATAAATCTTTCAAACCAGCAAAGCTCATTATATGATTATTGATTTTTCTTCCCCCTTTAGGGCTGGGGCAAAAAAATGGCTGCCAGGTGTCTGGCAGCCGATATATGTGGAGTTAGAATATTAACCGATATATTTAATTAAGGCAAGTTGTGTGCCTGAAATAACAAGGTTGTTTTTTCTTCTCCTTATAAAAAAAAATTGTAGAAAGCGGAAGATTTGTGGAATCGTATGTACAAGATTAAATCTTTCATCCCCATTCTATCTTCTAACTCCTATCTCCTGTCTCTCTTTCCTACATACTTTCCCTGATGTCGTTCATCATCTTGCGGGCTATGTTATCTGCGGTTGTTTCGAAGTTGCTTTCCGCATAAATGCGGATGATTGGCTCTGTATTGCTGGTTCTAAGGTGAACCCAATCGTTTTCAAATTCTATTTTTAAACCGTCATCAGAATTTGCAGGGTTCTTCTTGTATTTCCCTTTTATCTTTTGAAAAATTTTCTGTACGTCAACACCTTTTTCGAGCTCGATTTTATTTTTACTTATAAAGTAATCAGGATAGGTACCCCTTAGCTGTTTTGCGCTTTTATTACTATGGGCGAGGTGGGTTAAGAATAAGGCTATGCCGATTAATGCGTCCCTTCCATAATGAAGATCCGGAACAATGATTCCGCCATTGCCTTCGCCGCCGATCACTGCATTTACTTCCTTCATTTTAGTAACTACATTAACCTCGCCAACCGCACTTGCAAAATATTCACCACCATGTTTTAAAGTAACATCTTTTAATGCGCGGGTGCTCGACATATTACTTACAGTGTTGCCCTTGCGATGCTGCAAAATGTAATCCGCAACTGCTACAAGTGTATACTCTTCACCGAACATAGATCCATCTTCGCACACAAAACACAAACGATCAACATCGGGATCGACTGCTATTCCAAGGTCAGCCTGTTGCTTGTTTACTTCGCGGCTTAATTCTGTAAGGTGTTGTGGCAACGGCTCAGGGTTATGAGCAAACTTGCCATTGACTTCACCATTTAAAACTGTAAAGTCTTTTAAACCCAAAGCTTTCAATAAAGCGGGAACAGCTATTGCACCGGTACTATTGATAGCATCGATTACAATTTTAAACTTCCTCTTTTTTATTGCAGCGACATCAACTAAAGGATAACTTACGATCGCATCTATGTGTTGCTGAAGCGAATTTGTTGCTGTTATATAACTGCCTAGTTTATCAACGCTTACAAAATTGAAGTCTTCACTTTCAGCTAATGCTAAAACCTTTGCTCCCTCTTCTGCATTAATAAACTCACCGTTACTGTTAAGCAGTTTAAGCGCATTCCATTCTTTGGGATTATGGCTTGCAGTTAAAATGATTCCACCGGCAGCTTTTTCAAAGGTGACTGCCATTTCAATTGTTGGTGTAGTACTTAAATCCATATCAATTACGTCAAGACCAAGGGCATTTAATGTACTTATAACAACTCTATTAATTAACTCTCCGCTTATTCTTCCATCGCGACCTATGATAACTTTGTTCTTTTTACCTTGCTGCATAAGCCATGTTCCAAAGGCAGCAGTAAATTTTACTACATCAAGCGGACTTAAGGTATCCCCGGGTTTACCTCCAATTGTGCCCCTTATACCGGAAATACTTTTGATCAAAGCCATCGAAAGATTTTTAGGAGTGCAAACATAGCAGAAAAATCATTATTTAAACATTGCCATCTTTATAGAAAATTTGTTATTATGGAGAGATTCATAAGCTTGATCTTCTTTTAATAAGTTCTTAAAACAGAACATTTATACTTCCTTACTACCTTTAACCTTTTAGAAGTTATTATGCCTGAGAGAAACTGGTTTAAAGAATGGTTCAATTCACCATATTATCACCTGTTGTATAAACATAGAGATGATAAGGAAGCACTTGGTTTTATAACTCAGGTGATAAAGTACCTCGATCCACCTGCAGGAAGCAGAATGTTGGATGTTGCTTGCGGAAAAGGTAGGCATAGCAAGGCTTTAGCCGAAATGGGTTATGATGTAACGGGCATCGATCTATCGTTTGAATCTATAAACGAAGCTTTACAACACCAGGATGAGAATCTTCACTTTTTTCAACACGATATGCGGCTGCCTTTCTGGATAAATTATTTTGATTATGCTTTTAATTTTTTTACCAGCTTCGGCTATTTTAAAACGAAACGTGAACATAATAATGCGATAAGAACCATTGCCCAATCTTTAAAGATGGATGGGTGCTTTGTTATGGATTATTTGAACGTGCATTATGCTGAAGATCACCTGGAAAAAGTATCAACAAAAACAGTTGAAGGCGTAAAATTCTTTATTACAAAGTGGCAGGATGAAGAACACTTTTTCAAGCAGATACAAGTAGAAGACAAAGGAGTTATAAAGCATCTCTCAACAGAGAAAGTGGCAAAGTTTACCTTGGGTGATTTTACAGATATGTTTGCTTACCAGGGATTACAAATTCAGGAGGTGTTTGGAGATTACCATTTTCGTGGTTATGACATCAGGAAATCCCCAAGGTTGATCATGGTCGCAAAAAAGATCAGGGCTTAAACTTAGGTTTTACTACTAAACCAACCACAGGCATGTTAGAATGAAAGGTCGAATCAGGCTTCAGGCAAGGCATATTATCAGGTTCGTAAACATAAAAATCTGAGCCTTTGCCATTATTTCCTTTGTAAATTCCCTTTGATTCTAATTTAAGAACACCCATTTGATTTATGTTCTTCTCTGGTATTGTCAGCTTAAAAGGAGGCGGGGTATAATGGTTAAGATCGAATTTAATTCCTGGTTTGTTTTTCCACTCAGTTATAGATTTGTTTTTGTAGATGTTATCTAGTTGAGCAAAAACAGAACAAGATAAAAGGAGAAAGAACAAAGTAAATATAGAAGCCTTCATAATTGCGAAATTTAATTGTAAGCTACAAATTGTTTTAATTATGCCGGCACCATTCATAAAATATGTACCCCTTATCTTTGCCTCATTATGGATCTTTTGCAATGGATAAAGCAAGCAGATATTTCAGCTCTTCATTTTATAAATAAACAACTTGCTTCGCCTTCGCTTGATGCCTTAATGCTGTTGTTACGCGAAGCTTATACCTGGGTACCTTTATATCTGTTTTTTATCCTCTTCTTTTATTTCAACACAAGAAACCAGTTTGTTCAGATCATTTTGCTAACGCTTCTCACTTTTGCGTTAACTGATTTTATTAGTGCGAGTATTTTAAAACCACTCATCGGAAGATTAAGACCATGTTACAGCCCTGAAATAACATTCGCGATAAATAACCTGCCTGGTTGTGGAGGCAAATATTCGATGCCCTCCTCACATGCGTCAAATCATTTTGGGTTGGCAAGTTTCTGGTTCCTCATCATCCAAAATACTTTACAGAAAACATGGTATTGGCTATGGGTGTGGGCTATTGCAATTGGTTTTTCGCAGGTATACGTTGGGGTTCATTACCCGGGGGATATCTTAGCAGGATTTGTATTTGGAACAGGCATTGGTGTTTTTTGTTTCTTCCTCTTTAAAAAGTGGTCTGGTTCTCAGAATGAACCAAAAGGACTAAATATAATCAACAAGACATAAGTTAGAAGCTTCATTTTATATGAACACACGTTTAATCATTTTAATGTTTGTTTCTTGCTTAATTGTATACTTATTTGGTATGCAGTTAACACTGATGGATATTGACGCGTCTCAATATGCTTCAATCAGCCGTGAGATGCTTGAAAACAACAGCTTTTTGCAGGTATACGATTTAGGCGTCGATTACCTTGACAAGCCGCCAATGCTGTTTTGGTTATCTGCCTTAAGCATGAAAATCTTTGGAATAAATCATTTTGCTTATCGTCTTCCTTCTTTCATTTTTGCATTGCTTGCTATTTATGCAACATCCCGCCTCACTCTACTTTATTACAAGAAGGAAGTAGCTGTTTTTGCTGCCTTAATTCTTGCAAGCTGCCAGGCAATGTTTCTTATTCTACACGATGTAAGAACTGACACCATGTTGATGGGTTGGGTCATTATCAGCATTTGGCAATTAGCACAATGGAACGAAACCAAAAAGATCAGGCACTTTGTTATTGGCTGTATTGCAATTGCCGGTGGAATGATGACTAAGGGGCCCATCGCCTTAATTGTGCCCATTGCCGCCTTTGTACCACATTGGATATTGAAAAGAGAGTGGAAAGCTTTTTTTAGATGGGAATATCTTGTAGGTATTGTGCTGATTGCAATATGCCTTTTGCCGATGAGTATTGGCTTGTACCAACAGTTCGATATGCACCCGGAGAAAACCGTCAACAACCAAACTGGAGTTTCGGGGCTGAGATTTTTTTACTGGACACAAAGTTTCGGCCGCATAACCGGTGAAAGCACCTGGAGAGAATATGGTTACTTCTCATTTCTTATGCAAAACATGCTTTGGTCATTTTTGCCTTGGATATTCTTCTTTTTAATAGCACTGGTATCTTCAGTTCATCAACTTACAAACCAAAGGTTCATACTATACAAAAAACAAGAGTGGATGAGCACAGGTGGGTTTATAATTACCTATTGTTTACTTGGTAGCAGCCAGGCTCAACTGCCGCATTATATCTTTATTGCTTTTCCGTTTGCTGCCATTATAACAGCTAATTTTTTATACGCTTTATTATACGAGAATAGGTATCGTAAACTGAGCAAGTTTCTTTATATTTTCCACGCAATTTTATATGCCTTATTGTGGATCACTATTGTTGTTTTGTTATGGTGGGCATTTCCACAAACACCGAAGCTACTGCCGATACTCGCATTTATAGCTTTTGGTGCAACATTGTATATACACTTTTCTAAAAAAGTACCTCTTCCACGCTTATTTCTCCTGAGTTTTTTTACGATCACAGGTATAAACCTATTCCTTAATACAGGTCTTTATCCTCAGCTTTTGAAATACCAGGCTGGCAGCGAGGTGGGGAGATTTGTATTAGAGAAAAACCTTCCTAAAGAAAGAGTGGTTCTCCACAATTTTCCAGTAGGCAGAAGTATGCATTTTTATGGCAAATCAATCTATCGAACAAGTGATAGCTTGAATCAATTGCGGAAAGGCGACATCATTCTGACATCAGAAGATAGAATACCAACTCTTGGTAGTGCAAGCTTTAAACCGACAATCTTGTTCAAGGGACAAGATTATCATATATCAACCCTTGACCTAAAATTTATCAATCCAAAAAGAAGAGGCGGCGAAACAAAGAAATATGTGCTTGCAAGAATTGATTAACCTACTTTTTGCGGAACTAATCTTCCACCCTCTTCAGCCCCTCTTTCTCCGCTTTCATGATATTCAGCATCACCATTTACATTCCATAAGTCGAACAGTTCTTCGCCTGCATCAATATTTTTAGCAGCGAGCATAGCAGTCATCATGCTATGATCCTGGTTATTATATTTATGCATACCGTTTCTGCCGACAAGGTATAAACCGGGGTAGTTTCTTAATTCATCCTTTATCACATCAACATTTTGCTTGTAAACAGAATCATATACAGGATAAGCTTTCGGCTGGCGAACAACATATCCATCAACAACATCTTCTGCATTACCCAAGCCTATTTGCTGAAGTTCTTTTTTACCCAATTCGATCAGGTCTTCATTGCTGCTTGTCCACATGCCATCACCTTCAAAACAGAAATACTCTAAGCCATAACAAGCCATAGAAGGATCAGGGATCATGTAAGGGCTCCATGATTTGAAGTTTTGTACACGCCCAACTTTTACCGACGGATCATGGATATAAATCCAGTTGTCTAAGAAGACGTTTTTGTCCTTCATTATCAGAACTACAGTTAAAAAGTCTCTGTACTTAAGATCCTGTGAAGCTTTTAGCGCTTTAGGAGTTACTTCGGGGTAAATGTTCGGTATAAGTTCTCTTATAGGAGCTGAAGAAATTACATAATCGTATCCTTTATCTTTTGAACCATCTTCAAGGTTCACATTCCAGCTTTCTTCAAAAGATTCAATACTGGTAACGCCGGTATTCATTCTTACCTCACCACCAAATTCTCTTATTTTCTCAACACAAACTTCCCACATCATACCAGGACCGTACTTGGGGTAGCGAAAAGTATCTATAAGTGTTTTGATTACTTTATCCTTATTTCCACCACCAGTTTTAGGTTTAAATAAGGCGTTTTTTATTGCGGACGATAATGATAATCCCTTAATACGC
>DASVST010000481.1:0-2479 GCA_036387965.1 Segetibacter sp.
CGTCCAGTCCTGCGCCATCCTTACCAATGTGTCGTAAATGGAAGCATCGCCGTGTGGGTGATATTTACCCATTACCTCACCAACGATACGGGCAGACTTCTTGTAAGCGCGGTTGCTGTGATTGCCAAGTTCATTCATTGCATAGAGCACCCTGCGGTGAACGGGCTTAAATCCATCTCTTGCATCTGGTAAGGCCCTGCCCACAATAACGGACATAGAATAATCTATGTACGCCGTTTTCATCTGCTCCTCAATATTTATCTGGATAATCCGATCATTATCACTGGTTTCTAAGGGTTGTATATTCTCGTCCATGTTCGTTTTTGTACTGTTCCTTTTTATGGGAAACTGTGGTGTGTTATTACCCTTTTTTAGGGGTGGGCAAATGTAGCTTTTTAAAGTGAGAAAAAGAAGCTAAAACCATTGATCTTTATAGGGTTTATCCACAAGAAATACATAACTTTTTAACTGACTTTGGAATGAACTAACCAACCATTGGTTAGCAGCATTTATGAGCTACGTTTATTGAATAATTAGATTAAGCAGAAACCGAGTAACTTATATTTGCAGTGATACAAGTAAAAGTTACCTATGAAAGTTTTTAAGTTTGGTGGCGCAAGTGTAAATAGTGTGGAAAGGATAAAAAACGTAGCGACCATTCTTAAAGGGTATAAAGACGAGAAACTTGTGTTGGTTATTTCGGCAATGGGTAAAACTACCAATGCTCTTGAAAAGGTAGTAGATGCCTTTTACTCGGGTAATAACCAAATGGCACTTGATTTATTTCACTCAATAAAACAAAGCCATCTTAACATGGCGAAGTTCTTACTTGTCACTACCTATAATAAGACTTTAAACGACCTGGTAAACTTTTTTACAGAGATTGAATGGCTGTTGCACGATAAACCTGTAAAAAGCTATGATTATTACTACGATCAGATTGTTTGTATAGGAGAAATGCTCTCAAGCAATATTGTAAGCGCCTACCTGAATGAAGCCGGAATTGGCAATACCTGGGTTGATGTAAGAGATATTATAAGAACAGATGATAACTTTCGGGATGCAAATGTCAACTGGGAAGTAACAAATTCGAATTTGCAAACTTGCTCCATTTGTACTTCAGGAGAATGTAAGATATTTCTAACGCAGGGGTTTGTGGGCAGCACCGACGAGAATGAAAGTACAACACTTGGCAGGGAAGGAAGTGACTATACCGCTGCAATTTTTGCTAACCTTTTAGATGCAGAAAACCTCACGATCTGGAAAGATGTAACCGGCGTGATGAATGCAGACCCTAAGGAGTTCGAAGATGCAACGTTGATTGACAAACTAAGTTTTACCGAAGTGATTGAGATGGCTTACTATGGAGCGCAGGTTATTCATCCTAAAACCATCAAGCCATTGCAGAATAAGAAAATCCCGCTTGTTGTAAAGAGCTTTATCGATCCTACGCTTCCGGGTACTGAAATAAGCAGTAAACATGTAAAGGATCTGCCACCAATAAAAGTTGTGAAGCAATCACAAGTGCTGATTCATTTGCGCAGCCAGGATTTCTCTTTTGTTGGTGAGCGATTGATAAGCAGGTTGTATAAAATATTTGAAGACATCAGGATAAGACCAAACCTGATACAAACAGGTGCTATAAGTTTGCAGGTTTGCCTTGATGATCGTACGGAAAAGATCGATCAATTAGCCATCGCTGCCGCTGAATATTTTGATGTGCAGATTGAAAAGGGACTATCTCTCTTTACAATTCGACATTACACGGACGAAGCAATGACAGAAATGATTGAAGGAAAGGATATTGTTTTAACCCAAAAAACCAAGGAGACGGTTCAGGTTGTATATCGTTAAGTCGAACAATGGTATACATGTTGAAGTGAGTGACACAACGATGTTCAATTGAAATACCGTTGCCGGTTACATAACTACGTACTCGCCTTTCTTATTAACTGAAATCAAAGGAAGCTTCTTTTTCTCTTCGAAATAATCGTAAACCTCTTTAATCTTAATTGCAAACTTTTGAAGTTCAGTGTCGTCCTTTGTTGTTTTTGCTAAGTACTCGAAGCTCTTTTTGTTATTGAACTTGATCGGGAATATATGAACGGGGATAAAATCCTGTCCTTGTGTTTTAGCGTAAGCCGCTAAAATGTATAACTCTTCAATCTGGTTGTTTTGGATTGGAATACAACCAACAGTAAGGCAGCTTCCATGAATGTATATTTCGCCGCCTGGTTTTGAAAAATCACTTAGAACCTTATCAGATGCGTTTGGATAATTGATGCCTAAAGATAAATGGTAGCTGCTTCTTGGATTGAATTCATTGATATAATAAAAACCCTCGGGAACCTGGTAATCACCTTCCATACGCTTTGGACCTAAGCTACCAGCCATTGCACAAACTTTGTAAGTTTTAAATAACTTGAAAGTCTCATTGTTGTTACTTCTAACCCATACTTCTAACTGGCTGTCGTACTTG
>DASVST010000482.1:0-4613 GCA_036387965.1 Segetibacter sp.
TGGGTTAC
The DNA here is from genome assembly GCA_036387965.1 of Segetibacter sp. Taxonomy (GTDB): domain Bacteria; phylum Bacteroidota; class Bacteroidia; order Chitinophagales; family Chitinophagaceae; genus Segetibacter. The sequence continues at coordinate 9 of DASVST010000482.1, forward strand.
GAGCTACTACAGATACTGTTGCACTTTGTAAGTGTTTGCTTATACTTCCCCACTTCTGAAGCGGCAATTTGTATCCCAGACTTAGTTCACGCATCTTAACAAACGTTAAGTCGTAAATAAAGTCGTCATAAACGTTGCTGCTAACCATTGAGTGGAAATATGTTTGAGCATCCATATATAGGCTAACAGGAATTTTATTTTCGGTAATACCAACCACTTTAACTCCGCCGCCGTCAGCAACTGCATCGCGGATTGGATTTCCTTTATCATTAACTCCGGCAGTACGTGCTAACAATCCTGAGTATGACCCCCACATATCAGAAAGAGAGAAGAACTTACCCCCGTGTTGATAATCGATGTTTACGTTAAGAACAAAGCCTTTGTAAGAGAGTGAATTTTGGACGCCGCCTGTATAATCTGGAAGCACACTTCCAAACTTCTTATTTTCTTCTTTTACAAAATTCCCTGATGCATCAACTACAGGTATTCCATCTATATATTTTTTTCCGCCGCCGATAAGCATACCCCATTGTTGACCTACCTGGTGTACAACTGAAGGCGTAGTGATACCTCCAAAGCTTGCACCTGAACCTACACCTGCACCAGGGATTGAAATTTGATCTATTCCGGGCGCTAGTTCTACCACCTTATTGTCGAGTATTTTTGAGAAAGCAGCATTTATGTTATAGTTGAAGTTTTTCGTTCTAACCGGGTTTGCAGTTAATTGCAAGTCAACCCCTTTCTGTTCAATCTTACCCGCATTAACAAGTGAAGAAGTAAAACCGCTTGCGCCATTTATCTGTACTGTTACAGGCGAATTTGAAGTTGTTGAATTATAATACGTAGCATTTATCCCAAGCCTGTTTTTAAGAAACCGTAACTCTACACCTGCTTCAGCTGTTGTACGAACGGCACCTCTGATATCAGGGTTAATGATCTGGTTGGGAGTATTCATAACAAAATTTCCGTTAAACTGGTCAGCCCCTACACCATAAGCAAGTTCGAGGCTATAAGGAGCGATTGCTTGTGGAACTTCACCCCAGCTTGTTCTCAGTTTTCCAAAGCTTAACCATGGAGCTGAATTCTTTATTAAATCACTGAACACGAAACTTCCTCCGAAAGACTTAACAAAAATGCCGTTATCATTTGCCGGCAAAGCAGAGAACCAATCATTTCTCAATGTAAATTCTCCGAACAACATATTTCTCCAACCGATACTTCCTCTTGTGAAAACAGCTCTTCTTTTTTCAAGTTGTCTTTGGTTATTGTAAGCTATTGCATCTACGGAGTTGTTTAAGGAAAAGTAATCAGGTATATATAATCCGGTACGGGTATTCGCTGTTATAAAGCTTTGTGTGATCTTAGTTCCTTCACCGCCTGCTAAAAAGTCAACATTGATGTCTTTGATTTTCTTTGCATACGTGGCAACAAGCTCAACACGATCATCATTAAAGAAAGTTTGTGCTGTAAGGTAACTGGCTCGTGTTCCTGTTTGGGTTGCGCTGCTTTCTAAAATATAGTAGGTCTTGTTTTCGTTATTACCACTTACATAATTCTTACGAAACGCTCCTCTAATCCTTAAATCGTTATTGATCTTATAAGTCAGATTCACGTCGCCGTATAATCTATCTGTGCGGGAAAGGTTATCAATGTTATCGAAGTAACTAAACATGTTATACCAATAATTGCCTTTATAAAAAGAGCCCGGATCTGCTGCATTGTAGCTCGTAGGATTAGCATGGTTCCAGCTTGCCAATGTGCCAACCGGTGATTTCAGATTTCGCAGCTCTTTCATGACATTCATGTCAATATTTCTGTGAAACCATGAGTTAAATGATCCTGTAGATTGATTTGAATATGCATCATTATTTTCAGCCTGCAATCTTTGTGTTACGTACGTCAGGTTGGTACCTACAGTGATATGGTTACCCAGATCTAAAGAAGCATTTGTAGCTAAAGTATTTTTCTTCAGCCACGAATTTGGCATTAACCCTTTTACATCAACATTGGTGTAAGAAAAGCGTGAATTATACTTCTCGCCCGCTGATCCAAAACTGATGTTGTTGTTAGCTGTAACGCCTGTGTTATAGAAATCTCTTCCGTTGTTTGGCTGTGGCGATAATTTAGCCGTAGTGCCGGTATATTTAGTACCCGGATACCAGGAATACCATGGTATATATTCCTGACCCACCATCCGTGGACCCCAACTTGCATCATCAGTGTAATCGTGGTAGAATTTTCCATCTAACGACTTCCACTCATCAGGCATACCCGCTTTCCAGGTAAACTGAATCAAATTGCCAACGCCGCCTCCTGCATACACATTTTGATAGTTTGGTAAAATATATAGCTTGTCCCATTGAACACCCGAATTCACTTCAACTCCAATTCCTTTTTGTCCTCTCTTTGCTCTTCGTGTAGTTATTACAATAACACCACTTGCAGCCTGCGAACCATAAATTGCAGCTCCGCTGGGACCGTTTAACACTGTTAAATCTTCAATATCGTCCGGATTGACATCTGCAGAACTTGTTATTGTACCATCAACAACGTACAATAGGGTTGAACCACCACCTAAAGCAGCTTCGCCACGAAGACGAACGTTCGAATTACGACCTAATGCAGCGGTAGATTGTCCTCGTACCTGTATACCGGCAACCTTTCCTGCTAAGGCATTATTTATGTTAGTCTGGCGGATTGTATTTAGCTGCTCGTTGGTAACTACCTGTGCATTTGAAACGGTACTCCGTTGCGTTCTCCTGGTGTTGTAACCGGCAGAAACAACTACTTCAGCCAGATCTGCAGCTTGTGTAGTTAATGCTACGTTTACTACAGAGCCGGAACCTACGGTAACCTCTCTTTGGCCATAGCCCTGGCTTGTTACAACCAGCACATCACCGGTTTTAGCATTAATTCTAAAAGTACCATCCTGTGTAGCCGAAGCGCCAACAGAAGTGCCTCTTACAGTAACTGTTGCAAAGGGAATTGGAGCTCCTGCTTCGCTTGTTACCCTACCTGTTATCGGCCTGGCTTGTGAGAAGGCTAATACAGAGCATAACATTAGCCATGTTAAGGTTAAAAATTTTCTCATGTGCATTTAAATTTTAGATAATTCGGAAAAAAGTAAAACACTAAGTAGACAACTGAGAGGTTTCGTTCTTTAACACAAAAACGTATAGGAAAGGGTGAAGCACGTTTTCACCTTCTTAAATCGTGATATTTTGAGGCTGGAAAAAGCAGCGTGTTTTTGAGATAGTTGAAAAAGATTAGAATGCATACATAGTTTTTTGACTTCTCTGAGAATGAGAAATAATGCTAACGCTAAATCCCTAAATTGATCTATAACCTTGCACGCAAATTGCAACCGTAGCTAAATAAAAGATATGTTTTTACCTCCGTGCTCTGATAGATTTAGTTAGCAACGGCTTTGATTTATGAATGGTAATTTGTAAAAACGGAAGCTACTTGTGTAACAATTACAATTCGCTTTTATTTTAGTGCAATAGCTTATTTAAGATGTTTTTGGAAGAACTCAACGATTTCTGTATTAATTCTTAGATCCGTTCCATGTCCAATGTTTGTGTAGGTTCTAAATCCTGCCTTGACTTTGTTTTGTTCGTAAACGCTTTGGATAAACTGCCACCTGTGAGGGTATTATCTGCTTTCCCATTAGCATATATACGAGTTCTCTTTCTTCTTTACTGTAAGCATGGTCGTAGGCTACGGCATCGTTGTCATCCTTTTCTCCCTGTAGAGCACATTTTAGGCAGCTTTTTAAAAGCCTGCAAGTTTACTTTCCTGCCTGCATTTTTCTCAATATCAGCTATTCCCAATGGGAAGTTTAAGGTTTTATCACTAAATTTTTCAACGGTAAGGTAAATTGTACAACAATCCTCTTTTACTTATTCTTTCCAAACTAGCTTCAGCCGCGAGTTTTTATAGCTGATTAATAAATTTAATCAGCTGATGTCTGTCAACTTAATAATCTTATCGTTTGAAAAATTAAAAATTGATTTACCTCTAATTTTAAGTTCAGCTCCTTTTAATTCATTAGCAAAGTCTATTGCTAAAACTGCATGGTAGTCTACTTCAACCACGGTTTCGTCATCCCGGTGTTCAAAAGACTTTATAATCTGTTTTCTTGAAGAAAAATAAGCTTTTGCTTTTTCTGCTTGTTCTTTGAATGACGCTATACCACTTAATGTCATATTTACTTCACCATTTGTGATGTTTTTAAATTCAATAGCATCTTCAAAGTCCTGAAGCATTTTTTTAATATCAAATTGATTATAGCCTTCAATGTAATTAGCAATTATTGCTTCTCTCCTATTCATTTTTTTGTTTTTAGAGATATCTGCCTTTTAATGCATCAATAATTATTTTATGATCCTCTTCATCGTGTAATCCTGGTACTGTTATAGTTGCTACCATTCCTACATCTTTCACAAAAATTGGAATCGACCCACCTTTAGCTATAAAATCTTTTTCGTCGAGCCCAAATGTTTTTTCCAAAGACATATTTCCTTCTTTCAAATCATGCTTTACACTTAAAGAACTCTCTTCAAATTAATTTCTATGCCAATGTTTTGGTTTCGACCTTTTGCT
>DASVST010000483.1:0-8560 GCA_036387965.1 Segetibacter sp.
CAACTCTTCCGAAATCTGTTAATGATGCGCTTGCTTGTTTTGAACCTTTTTGGACATTGGCCGCAAACTGCTGAATACGTCTTTCGCCACCTGCTAACCCTTGTTGCAGTTCCGACATATCAGCTCCAACCTTAACCTTAAATGAACCTTCCATGTATTCATGCTAATCAACTTTTTTTCTTAAACTCATTCGCCTTTTTCGCGTTCAATTTCTCTTCCGCTTCTTTGGCTTTTTTCAACCGGGAGATGTAATCTTCATTCTTCTTTCTTGTCGTTAATCCTTTCTTATCTGTTATCAACGAGTAACAATCTTCAGGACTCCGCTTAATGTGTTCTTTCTTAACATTGGCATTATAAAGAACCCAATAGATTTGTCTTGTACGCTCCCATTCTCTTGCCTGTCTTATAAAGTAACCCTTAGTTATTAAGTGATACTCTTCCCACGTTAAACAATCAAACTCCCAGGGCTTTAATCCTAATTCACCTAAAGCAAAACCGACCAACTTTTTAAGCGTGAAATGGTTCTGTTGGTGCTGTAGCCTCCCCTACAATTTCTTCATCATCAACAGTCATCCACTTTGTAGCCTCCATTACGATTTTAGAACCCCTTGCCGGGCTTAGTGTGTCAACATAAGCTAACACTTGCTCTTTCGTAATTGGAGCGTTCTTATCGCCTGTTTTAATGGCAGAATAAACAATGCCCGAAACGTAATCACTGTAATTTCCTGCATCTATCTCTACACCTTTTACAAGGTCAAAACCGTACTCTTTAAAAAGAGTCCTCAGAAATCCCATGTTAAACGTCAACTCATAAGAGTGACCTTCTAAAACTATATTCATAACTGTTTTTTACTAAGGCATTACAGATACATCCCCATCTCCACTAAGCGTAAACGAAAATTTAACCGTATCGTCTACTCCTGCATCAATCTTCAGGTTAGTTACGTGAGCATTGCCCTCGTAGCCCCATGTATCAGCTGCATCTTTAATTGCGTAATGAGCTGATGAAGATGATTTAAGGTCTGTTAAGATTGCTGCTTCTGATAATTCTGTAGTAGTGGGATCTGTTTTAATTTCACCTGAAAAATCCATACTCCAGGATTCTGTTCCTTTTTTAGTGGTAGTACCGCATTTTGTTTTCGTAGTGATTACTTCTCTATCAATATTAAGAGAGGCACTATCAGCGCAAACGATTAGCTTGTAAACGTCCGGCCCGGTTGCTGTTCTTTTGTAGATTGATACGTCATTCGCATTTAAGGATGCCATTTCATATTAATTAATAAATCATTTTTCTATAACTATATGTTCAAATCTTATTAGCCGTCTGTAAACATTTTCTGAACCGCTTAAGCTATGTAGACTTTCGTTTTGAATGATCTTAGTTGATAGCACTTCAAAATCATTTCCCGCACTTACATAACCTGTTCTACTCTTTGGATTATAAACCTCTAAACACTCCTTAGCAATAACATCACATTCGCACTTTCCTGTAGCGTTCGTAGTTCTTACTATCACATCTAAAAGAACGGTACAATTAGGTTTAAACCTTTCCTTTGTTCTTGCTCCATCACTCGTTTGAGTTGTAATAAGAACATATTTTTTCACGCTTAAATTAGAAGGTAAATGCTGATCGTAAACGCCTACACTTATCGCACTTGATTTCGCTAAGTAGCCATCTCTAAGTGCAGTAACATTATCTTTCATTTAATCTTCTCCATTAATAGCTTAAAGTGCTTAAATGCTGCCGGGAAAAAGAATGGTCTTGGTGCTAAATTGATTTGCCTTATTCCCTTTCCTTTAAACTGCATTGCGTAACCTTCTAATCCTGTTGGTACGTCAACTAAACCACCTGTTCCAAACTCTACGTAAGCTGAATATTCTGCATCGCTTCTGCCTTCTGCTTCTAATTCTGTAACCGTTCCTACTCTAATGTTTTGCCTCAAATAAGCTAAATCCACTGGTGCTTTTTGCTGTGCCTCTTCCACTATATCAAAAACGCATGCTTTAACAGCATTTGATACTTGCTTAGTCTTCTTAGCTCCAAAGGTTTTAAGGTTAAGGATTGCTCCCTTATACCCGATTACCTCCATTGTTAAGCCCTTAGCCATTCTTCAATTCTGTTGTTATTTCAATGAACGTATCGTTATCTGTAAGAACAAAACCAGTGATAGTATGCTCTGAATTTCCATCTATTAATGTGTCGCCTACCTTTAGAACAAGCGACTTTCTATTTCGTGCTGTGTAGATGTAAGTCTTTGTATTTACAACCTGACCACTATCTAAAACAACATTGCTATTCTTTTCTTTTTTGTTAGCCCAGAATGTACGCTTTGTACTTTCTGCACCTTCAGTCTTACCGCCATGACCATCATCAGTTAAAGCAAGGCTCTCAATATTTACCAGCCTGTTCATTTGTCCTATTGCCTTACTCATATTCTATCAGGTATCTGCCAGGGTCGTCTACTGTTAACTTGTAATCTTTATACTCCCACTCATCCGTCTTTGTTATGTCTTTAGTCTGCAACGGGCAAGTGTATTTTCCTATCTTTTTTATTCTTTGAACTTCAAGTGTTATCTCTCCGCTTGTGTCTAACTTTATCTTACTCCCCCGGTCAAATATTATAGAGTTTCTAAAAGACATTTAAAACCTTAATAGGCGTTAATATAGTTTGCGCTGCATCACATATATGACTAACTATTTCATCGCCCCTATGAGCATACATGAACGCTACCTGAGCCTTTATTGCTGACCTGTATAAAGGAGCATAACTCTGATCTTCTGTAGCTTTGGTTGTGTAGGTAATAGCTAAATTTCTATCACTCCCGTACAACTTTATCTTTGTCCCGGCTAATGTATAATCACTATCCAAAACCGCCTCTTCCTGATCTATCTCAACTGTTGTTATTGCATCTACCGGCCCGAATGGTAATTTTAAAAAACCTTCTGCATACTCATCATAAGTAAGCACAATTGTTTTAGCTCCAAACGATAATCCCGAATAACCTTCGCATATCATACGAGCCTCACTTATGGTATCTGTTAGCCAAGTGTCTTCTGTGGTATCATCAGCATCTAACCTTAGATGAGCCTTAATTGTTGGAAGGTCTACCGGCTCTTCTTCCAAGTCGCCTACAACCTCAGCATCCATGCCTTTTGTGACATAGTCGCTGTAGCCATACCTACCCGTTAAACAGTTTCTTTCGAAGCAATTAATCACTTAGTTTTCTTTGTTGTCTTTTCTTCCTTGGTTGCAACTGTGGTCTTTTGCTCTTTTGCCGCAGTAGCAAAGGTTGCGTACTTCCTGTTAACTAAATGTTCAGCCCTTGCCTGGTCAACATCGGCCGTTTCTCCTGCTTCTCTTAGTTCTTTAGTGATCTTGTCAGTAAAGGTTTTTGTGAAAGTTATCTTTGCCATAGTTTTAAAATAAAGGGCAAGTCTTACGGGGCTTGCCCTTATGGTTTTAAATAGAATTATTAATTAAGCCGTTTCCAAAGCAGCTCTAACCGCCGTGAACGTACCTTTTATCAACTTGTTTTGATGTTGTGCTTTCATACCACCGGCTGCGAAAACTTCACCTCTGATTGATAACTGATTTCTTTGGAATTGGTCGTTAATCCAACCAACCTCAATGTTCAAGTCTTCAACAATGTTTAGCATGTACCTTCTTACATCACCGCCAATAAATGCATCAGCGGCTAAATCGTAAGCGGCAACAACTCTAACACCACCGATAACAGTACCGCTTGCAGTTGCAAAAGGAGGTATTACATAACCGCCGTTTGTGTCCTTAACTAAATCCATCGAAGCAAGCAAGGCAGGGTTAACAAAGATTACATTAGCAACACCTTTAGCTAAAAATACCTGAGCTGCAATGGCTCTGATTGCATCGAAGTTGTTTGCGTAATCTACTTTCCCGGCAAGCGTTCCCGCCGCAAAAGCAGTAGCATAGTAAGTAAGTGATTTAAGATCGGGCGAAGTACCCGTACCTACAATTACCTGTCTTTGAAGTTCCTCTCTTACCTCTGCAATTAGTTCTTCGTTAATGTGACCTCTTAGCATTGGCGCACGTAGTAAAGCCTGCTTTGTTACTGGTACAATAGCAGCAATCATTTCTGCTGTAGCTTTGTTCTCTACATAAGTCCAGTCATAGAAAGGCTTTAATGCGCTTTCTGCTACCGAAGCTGCTCCACCTTCTTTTACTACTTTCTCAACCCATGAGAATGGATCGGAACCGGGGCCGCCATACATTACAGTGATCTCGCTTAACACTGTTTGCGGATTTCTATCAAGCGGGTCAACGCCTGCTAACCTCATGCCTTGTAAAACACCTGCACCAAAGTTTGCTGTTGATATTGTTGTAGCAGCTTTAAGGTCGAGTTTAACAGCACCTTTAGTATTGATTGCGTGAGCAATTTCATCAGCCTGCTTTTCAATAGCTTTTGCTACTGCATTATCAAACATCTTCATAGAAAACGGCTCATCAGATCCTTTGCTGATTTTTGCGCTATCAAGTTTAATAAGTCTTACCTCCTCCTTTATTTCAGAGATTTCCCCTTCTGCTTTTTCAGCCATTTCTATAGCCTTCGCAGCTTTAATGTCAAGTTCATCAGCTTTTACTTTTGCTTCGCCTTGACCTTTAAGGATGGTGTTTACATTTTCACCAACACTTTTAATTTGATCTATAAGTTCCATTAAATTTTGAGTTAATAAATTGGGTTTCTATAACTGCTAAGGCTTCACTTGCTGCTTTTAAGTCCAGCGGCTCAACGGTTTGAATAAGTGGTTCACCCGGCTTATTTCCTTTAAGTGCAAATAGCTGCTCTGCCTTTAGCTCCAATAGTTCAAAACCTTCCTCAGAACCTTTCCAGTTCCTAATAGATTTGAATGTTTTGGATATTTCATCATCGATGTTTTCAAGTGGAGTGGAACCTAATAGGGACTTTACTAATACTGTAGGTGTGTTTTCATTAGCACCCCACAATACAGCCGAACCTTCATACAGTTTTATCTCATTGATCTCATTGTAGTCGGTTCTTTTTTGTTGCATAACAGCAATGAAGCCTACTGAATGCTCTGTAATATGCCCTTCACTATAAAGCGCAAGCATATCTTTTCCCATTGTTGTTTGAGGTAGCTTAACTGAGAATAATAGACCGTAATTGTCTTGCTTAATTTCGAATGGTTTAGCTATTTCTTTAGATGTATCATGGTTCTTTAAAAACCAAACACGATTCTTAGCTTGCGGCCCCCATTCAGATAAAGTCTTTGTGTATGCTCCGGGTACGATAATATCACCATCGGAGTCTTTAGAGTTGAAAGCTGATACGTATACTTGAATGATACCTTCTTTTGTATCAACATTTTCAAGTTTAGCACCTTGCCCCTTGTAGATTAAATTCACTTACGTTTCATGTGAAGAGTATTTTTTCTGTAACGTAATAATGCAATAAAAGTAAGTATTCTTTAGATAATATTCAAAAATATTTATTATTTATTAGATTTTGGCTAATATTCCTCTTTCGCTAAAATGATTGCACAACCCTTATCATATACATTGTGATTAGTCCACCAAGTATAACCTGTTTCTTTGTCTTGCATCTTAATCCATATTCCACCACAAAGTTTTCTATATAATTTATATTTTCTCATTGGACTTTATATTGGTTATCTAAAAGCAATTCGTGGAGCCTTGTAAGCAGTAAATGAAATAGTAGCTGTTTTCTGATTCAGCATAAAATCATTTTTATTATACCCAACCTCTACCTTGTCCTTAAAGAGTTTAAACCCCTTATTAACCTTTCTCGCTCTTCTCCTCACATCGTTGATAGTATCTAAAATGTAATCGGTGTTATCTTCAAACATTTTATTGGTAAATGTGAAACTGTAGTGCAATATCATTATCAATATTTTTATACAAAATCTTCAATCAACATTTCAACTTCCCCTATCCCCTCGATCCAAATAACCCGGCATCCCTTAAACCATTCCTGCACATGAGGTCTTGCCATATATCTCCAAACATGATCAAGTAAAACTCCGTCATCGGGCAAAGCCATAACAAGGCTTTTCTTTCCTAACTGTATGGAAGGTTTATCGAACTTTATCAGTACTGGCAAATACATTGCTATAAAGATACCTCTTCTCCAAATAAACTCTCAAATACCTGTGTAAGTATTGTTGAAGTAACAGCTATTCGCAAAAGTCTACTCGTCATGCTTTCCCTCTCATCGAATACCAAACTCATGCTATTGCCTAAAGGATCACGAACTGGTTTGAATGTAACCGTACACTTGCAATTGCAACACTCTTCAGCACCTCCTGCCGGATCACCAGGGTATTGCATCAATTTACCGTTAACCATAAAAGGTCTATCCATCGGAATACCTTTCTCTCTACCTAAGAGTATATGAGCCGTTCTATTTTTTCTTCGTGCATTATAGCCATGTAGCCAAGATTTCTCCATAAGTAAGCCGCTTGCCTTTGCCGCTTGCATTGCTCCTAAATTTGAGGCATTTACACCTTCGGTACGTGCAATCAGCAACGCTCTTGCTCGTGGATTGATTCTTCCTTTTAAACTTTCATCCCCTGCAATCTTTCTGAGTTGTCTCGCTATCTTGTCGTAACCTTCGCCATCTTTCAGCCCTTGCTCAATAACTTCCTGTATGTGCTTGCGTGTAGTTTCTGCAACCTTCGTTACCCGGTTGCCTAATTGTGTTTCTACATGGTTTCTTAGAAAGTTCCCCCACTCGTATAATATCTCTTCACCATTCTTCTTTTGCTTTACATATTGGTTAAAACGAAGCATAGCCTCTTTCATCCCTATGTTCAAATAAAGCCTGTAGTAGAGCTTTAAATACGGCAAAGGGCTAACGATGGCTGCAATGTCAGTAGATGCGCTTAAATCCTTAGCAACCGCCTTATATTGAGCCGCAATAACATTTCTAAATGGTTCTACCCACTCGCTACTATTTCTGAGTAGTCGCTTTTGGTATGCTCTATTGTATTGGCGTTCCGTCATGCCATTACTTTCTTTAGACTTGCAATTCCTTTTTCTAAATTCCTCTTTGATTTGTACGTCTCAGATGTAACTAACACTTTACCATTCTTAGCTGTTACCACGAAGTACCACTGCTTGTCTGTTGATCGCTTAATTTTTATCATAAGTTCTTAATTTCCTTCTTGAATCAAACAAACCCCAGTTTACATATTTGCGGTTTATATTTATCAACTCGGCTATCTCTGAGTTACTGTAACCCATTATTCTTAACTGCATGTAAACCTTTCTTTTGTTGTTTAGTATCTGTACACTATTTATCAAATCAGCGCAAAACAACTTTTGCAAACCGTCATTTCCTACTGAACTTTTAAGACTTGTCGCACTTTCTTCATATCGCCGTCTTACTTCGTCTTTTCGCCATTGGTCTATCGACTTGTTTTTCACTAGAACCGCACAAATTTTTGTTGCATCATCTTCATTCTTCACGTCAGGATATTTAGTCAAAAACATATAAAGCGCATCCTGTATAATATCATCGGCCGAAGGCGTCTTCCGAATTACTTTTAATCGCTTTAACCCCTCTATCAATCTTTGATAATTCATGTCATCCTATATCAATTTAAACTTCCTCGATTTCACTTTCTTAAATGGGCTACTCGATGGAACTGGCGCAGTCGATGTAACCGTAATCACATTATAACTCCATAGCCTGTCATTATCCTGAGCGGCTGCAACAAAATAATAAGTACCTGTTGATAGTCCGGTAATGGTTGTTGTAGGTGATGTCGGTGCTGTAACTGTTGCACCTGTTTGCATTAATGAGGAACCATTAAAAGCGATGTGTTGCTTTGCGAATTGGGCATGGCCTGCATCATTATAATGGACGCTATCGGTGCCAACAGCATATTTTAAATCATCTCTTCTTCGGTTATATGCAAACATGGTTTCAATGCCGCGTGGCTCATTAACAAATCCCCAATAGTGGTCTACAGAATTATTTGGAAACTGAACTAGAATACTGTCGTAAGCATCCTTTAATCTTTTCTTGGATAGTAAATCAAATCCTTCTCTAGCCTGAGTAGTACCAAAAACAAGAGTAATGCCCCTTGCATTTGCAGTATCTCGCATTATACGCATACAATTCAATGTCTGTGTTAAAGCTGTAGTTTCATCAAACCCATTTGAAGGATATAAAACATAAATCAATCCACCTGTACCCACCTTATTCATGGCAACAGTTAGATTCTTCGCTGTATTTATCGTGTGAGCAGCATCGTTAATAGGTGATATATAACCAGTAGGCATGCCTTGATATATGTATGTGCTTGTTTCGCAATAATTATAGATCGTATCTGCTATTCCTTGAGCCTTAAAGAAGTTTTTTAACCTACCTAAAAAAGCACTATCATTTGTTTTGCCGTTACCGTACCCCGTTGCTCCATAACCCGCACCTGTTGATGAACCAATAGCAGCTATCTTGTCTGCTTTAACTGTTGTAGGAGATTTTAATAGAGACACTTTCCATGTGCTCACACTTCCACTGTCGTCTGTTGCAGACATAT
>DASVST010000484.1:0-4429 GCA_036387965.1 Segetibacter sp.
GAGCATACTAGAGCACAACAACAAAAAGGCAGCATGATAATTACACATGATCCTGTTTAATGCATATAGCTGGCTTCAAAAACGGAAATTCTCAGTATCTGCGGGAATACTGTTTCAGCATTTGGTATGATACCCTACTTCGGAAACACACTTCAGACATACCCTGGGGCATTTAAAATGTATGGAACAACAAAACATACAAAAGACTGAAGGATTGCCAAATGAGAGGTTTTAGTACTCGTACATAATAATTTATACCTTTTTCTAAAATCCTTATATAATAATCACTTCAAATGCAGCAATTATCATAAAATTTTGTCAATATTGTAGATTCTACCTTAAACCCAAATACAAATTATGCAAAAAACTTTATGGCTACTGCTATGTGGAGCGCTCCTTTCCCTGGCTTCAATAGCTCAATCTCAAATTACCGGAAGAGTTACAGATTCCAAGGACGGTTCACCTTTAGCTGGAGTGACTGTTTCTGTAAAAAATTCTAATGTCTCTACAACCACTGGCAATGATGGTTCATTCACCATAAATGCTCCCTCAGGTAGCACCTTAGTCTTTAGCTACGTGGGCTATCAAAACATTGAAAGGGCTGCCTCATCAGATATGAGCCTTTCATTGACCCAAGGAACAAACACCTTGAATGAGGTAGTAGTAGTAGGTTATGGTCAAACGGTAAAAAGGGATATCACGTCAAGTGTTACAAAAATAAAAGGCAGTGAGGTTGCAAATACTCCTGTGGCCAATTTCACCCAGGCACTTCAGGGGCGGGCTACCGGTGTGTTTGTAGAATCAAACAATGGTAAAGTAGGCGAGGGTGTTAAAGTAAGAATAAGAGGTCAGGGATCTATAAATGCATCTAATGCCCCATTGTATGTGGTAGATGGTATTCCAATCAATACCGGTGGTATTTCGGGCAACGGCCTAGCTGATTTAAACTTCAACGATGTTGAAACATTCGATGTACTGAAGGATGCAGCTGCTACAGCCATTTATGGTAGCCGTGGTGCTAACGGGGTTGTTTTAATTACCACGAAAAGAGGACGTGCTGGTTTACCTAAGTTTAATGTGGGGTTTCAGTATGGTAGTAACCAGCCAACCCATAAAAGAGGATTTTTAAATTCTGCAGAGTTTATAGAGTTATTTCGGGAAGCTGCTGTAAACTCTGCGAAGTATAATTTTAATCGGGCTGGTAATCCATATGGATACAATAATGAGCAAGAGGCAATTACTGAAGTGGTTAATTTTGTAGAGAGTCGTTTTACACGTTATAGCGGGTATAGTGACTGGAAAAAATTAGAAACAAACACAAACTGGGAGGATGTCGCTTTTCAGGATGCTGATGTTAGTGCTATAGATGTTTCTGCATCAGGAGGTACAGACAAAGGTAAGTACTATATTTCTGGCTCCTACAACAACCAGGATGGTATTTTATTTGGCAATAATTTCGACAGAATTTCAGGTCGTATTAATCTGGATCAGAATCTTTCTGATAAGTTTAAAATAGGGGTAAACATGTCCCTTTCCCGCACAAATGCACGCAGGGTTCCTGAGGATAATGAATTTAGCACACCTATGCAGATTGTCGCCTTATCGCCCCTTACCCCGGTTAGGGATAAAAGCGGGCAGATTTATAACCGTCCTACAACAACCTATTACAATCCATTAATTGAGTTGGAACATGCAAGTTACAGATCATACACGTTCAGAAATATTGGTTCTGCATTTGGACAATATAATCTAACAAGAAATTTATATTTAAGATCTGAATTTGGTTTGGATATCCAAAATCAGAATGATGAAGAATTTTATGGATCTAAAACAAACTTCGGCTTGGCAACAAATGGCTTTGGTAGAAGTTCCTACCTTAGTAATGTACGTACCACCACAAACAACTTTGCAAATTACAACTTCAATTTGGGAAGTACACATGATTTAGATGCAACTGCAGGTTTCTCCTTTGAAAAATCAAGTAGCAGATTTACTTCAACTTCCGGTGAACAATTTCCGGGCGATGATTTGAGAGGCTTAAGCAATGCTGCCAAAATCACCGCTGGTTCATCTACCTTAAGTGAAGCAGCACTTGCATCCTTCTTTGGACGTGTAAACTACAAGTTAAACAACAAGTATTTAGTAGGACTTAGTGGACGATATGATGGCTCATCTGTTTTTGGGGCAAACAAGCGGTGGGGTTTTTTCCCGGCAGTTTCTGCAGGGTGGATTATTAGTGAAGAGGCCTTCTTACAAAATAACCATGTGTTAAGTTTCTTAAAGTTAAGAGGTAGTTACGGTCAGTTAGGTAATGCGCTTGGCTTTGGTAACTATACAACTCAACCTGCTTTCAGTGCTGCTAAATATGCAGGACTAGCGGTGTTATCACCAACCCGTCTTGGCAACAGCAATTTAACCTGGGAAACCAGCAATCAAGCTGACCTAGGCTTAGAATTTGGACTTTTAAAGAATAGATTAACGGGTGAAATTGATGTATACGATAAGCGTTCTGCAAGCGACGGACGTGGTTTTATCTTCAACTTACCCGTTCCTGCTTCTTCAGGGTACACCACCTACATCACTAACATTGGTGAGATTAAGAATTCCGGGATAGAATTTTCTTTGAACAGTACAAATTTCTCGACTAAAAATTTCAAATGGACAACCAATTTCAATATTACATATAACGAAAATAAGGTGCTGAAAATTGATGGAGACCAGGACACATTATCTTTTAACGATGGTCGCTACATGAATGCTTTAATGGTAGGACAGGCAATTGGTGTACACTATGGCCCGAGGTATGCTGGGGTTGATCCCGCAAATGGTGATGCACTTTTTTATAAGCAAGATGGTAAAACCACTACGAATGATTATAATTCCGCAGGTAGTTTTGTAGTAGGTAATCCGAATCCGAAATACTTTGGCGGACTAACAAATAATTTTTCATATAAAGGAATTGAGTTAAATGTGCTTTTCCAGGGTGTTTTCGATTACCAGATAGTAAATGGTGCAGGAGGCTTTATGAGCGCTGGAGCTGATTGGTTCGATAATCAAACCCGTGACCAGTTAAAAAGATGGCAAAAGCCGGGAGATAAAACAAACGTACCTCAGGCAAGGCTAAATTATTATGGAGATTTCCCTTCTCCGAGTGTATCAACTCAGTACATGGAAGAAGGTACTTATGTACGGTTAAAAAATGTAACCTTAGCCTATAACATTCCAGGTAAGTTATTAAGCAAAGCAAAATTAGGCTCTGCAAGAATTTATGCAACCGGAGTTAATCTCGCAACCTTTACAAAATACACTGGTTGGGATCCGGAGGTTAACACAGATTATCGTGCAGGCAACATCAACCAGGGTGGAGACTTTTACGCAGCACCTCAAATTAAATCTATTGTTGTCGGATTAAACATTGGTTTCTAAAACTAAAAATGAAAAAAATGTATTCAAAATATATAATATCGGGATTAGCAGCTTTTATGTTGCTTACAACCTCATGTAAAAAAGAACTGGAGTTAAAAGATCCTCAGGGATTAAATCCTACAGATGCCCTGGCTACTGATGGAAATATAAAGAAGGTATTGCAAGGTGGCTATGATGCTATGAGTTCATCAAGCATGTATGGTGGCAATGCACAGATGTTTGCAGATCTTTTAGCATCAGACGGAGAATTATCTTGGGTAGGCACATTCAATACATACAGGGAAGTATGGGGGAAGCAACTACTTACCACTAATCCATTGGTATCTGGTACTTGGACGGCGGGTTATGATGCAATTAATATCGCAAACAGTGTACTCGAAAGTGCTGGTAAAGTAAATGCTGCTGACCAAAATAGAGTTAAAGGCGAAGCATTGTTTATAAGAGCTTCTATGCATTTTGAATTAGTAAGGTTATACGCCAAAGATTATACAGATGGTGACCCGGCATCAAATCTTGGTATTCCGCTAATGACTAAGCCAACATTTAGTGTACAGGATATATCTAAACCTTCAAGAAACAAAATTGCCGAGGTTTATACTGCAGTTATAAATGATTTACTTGAAGCAAAAAATTTGTTGCCGAGGACCAATGGTGTATTTGCAACCAAGAGTGCTGCTTTTGCGATGCTTTCCAGGGTATACTTACAAAAAGCCGATTATGTTGGTGCAAGAGACGCTGCAGATAGTGCAATAGTTAACGCTACTGGTAAAACTTTGTTACCAAACTTTATGGATAATTTTAACCAGGCTGCTAACACAGCAGAAGATCTTTTTGCTATACAGGTAAGTGATCAGGATGGAGCAAATAATCTTCAGCTTTTTTATTCTGTAGATATTTTTGGTGCAAGGGATGGCGATATAGAAGTTCGTACTAAACACTTAGCCTTGTATGAAACTGGAGATGTAAGACGAACTTCTACTAACAATCCCAGTGCAACTACGCA
>DASVST010000485.1:0-11099 GCA_036387965.1 Segetibacter sp.
CTACCGCAAGATGACCGCCTAAGGTTTCAATCGCTACACGATTAAAGCCATCATTTGTTTGACCACATACAAGTGCACATGCGGTTACACCTGTGCCACAACTCAGTGTTTCATCTTCAACACCACGCTCATAAGTTCTAACTACTATTCTATCGTCTTCGAGCTGAACAAAATTTACATTCAGTCCTCCTGGAGAAAATTCATCACTATACCTTATTTGCTTTCCTTCATCTACTACGTTATAGTTTTTTACATCCTCAACAAGTTTTACAAAGTGAGGCGAGCCGGTATCTAAAACTGTATCACCAGCGGAAGATGATAGGCCTTTTACGTCTTTCATCTTCAACCGAACCCAGCCATTGTCTTCAAAGTTTGCTTCATGCGGTCCATCAATAGCTATAAAAGAATAGGATGGTTTCTGCATCCCCATATCATAAGCGAATTGAACAAGACAACGACCACCATTGCCACACATTGAGCTTTCTCTACCATCCGCATTGTAATATTTCATTTCAAAATCATAGCTGTCAATAAGGTTTAATAACATTAGTCCATCTGCGCCAATACCAAATCTTCTATCGCATAGAAGCTGTATTTGGGCAACGTTTAAATTGTTATACTTTCTATTCCTGTTATCAAGAATAACAAAGTCGTTACCTGTTCCCTGGTATTTATAAAATTTTGCAATCATCTAATCGTTGTTATAATTTGAAGTGTCTTTTTAATAAGATCCTCTACAGCGCACGTGCCATCTTTACTGAACTCCTTTGTTATTCGATTTGCTACAATAGCGCTAAGGCTAATGCAGTTATGGCCAAGCAATTTTCCTAAACCATAAATAGCACTTGTTTCCATTTCGAAGTTGGTGATTCTGTGTTGGCCAAAGCTAAACTGGGTGAGCCGATCAATAAGATCAGGATTAGTTAAACCTAACCTGAGTACACGGCCTTGTGGTCCATAAAACCCCGGGCAAGTAACTGTTATACCCTTGTGGAATCCGTCGACAAAATGTTTTAGAACTGAGGCACTTGCGCCAGTAATATAAGGTTGAGAAAAGTTGCTATTGATTTGGGTTTGTTGTACAAAGTGTTGAATGATTTGTTTTTCTTCTTCATTATTATCGTGGCGATAATAGTTCAGGAGATTATCAATACCTAACCCATGCGTAGATGCGACAAAACTATCTACAGGAATATTTTGTTGTAATGAGCCTGAGGTGCCAATGCGAATGATCGTACACTGCGAAAGCGAAGGTTTAATGGATCGGGAAACAAAATCTATATTGATGAGCGCATCAATTTCATTCAAAACAATATCGATGTTATCAGGCCCTATGCCTGTAGAAGTCACTGATATTCTTTTGTTGCCGAGCCAGCCGGTATGTGTTACAAACTCTCTATGCTGTTGCTTAACTTCTACCTTATCAAAATACTTACTTACCTCTTTCACCCTGTCAGGATCACCAACGGTTATAATGGTTGAAGCGAGCTCTTCCGGCAAAAGATCAAGATGATAAATTGCACCGCGGCTATTCAGGATCAATTCGCTTTCAGCGATTTTTTGCATGTGTGACTGTTGGTTTAGGAGTTCAGGTCGATTTTGAAGGTACGTATTTGGATTTTCAGTTTTTGATTAACATGATTTACCCTATTTTCGCAGCCAATAAAAAGGTCCTGTGGCCGAGTGGTCAGGCAGAGCTCTGCAAAAGCTTCCACAGCGGTTCGAATCCGCTCGGGACCTATTAAGTAAGGATTATAAAGAAATAATCCTTACTTATTCTTACCAAGTCTTACAATTAAGGGGTTGATTTTTTTTTGTTGTAACATTACCTCCACATTTTCTATTTCTAACTTTACAAAGGCAGATATAACTTAAATCGACAAAAAAATTGACAAAAGTCATAGAGCTGCTGTTTTCCTTCTATCTAAACTCAATTCCAATTCCTCTATGGCACGATTATAAGAATCAGTCGGGAGCAAACCAACTTTATGCAAAGGATAAAGATCATGCTGTCCAATTCAGATAGAACTATTTTCCTTTAGTCTTTTTTCCAGATATGCTTCTACATCTTTTCTGGCATTTCCAACAGCACGAATAACACAATTATTCCAACGCTAAAGATGGTAAGGACAATCGATAAACTGCTAAAGCTTTCTAATCTTCACATTCCTGTACCAAACATCATCACCATGTTCCTGTAATGCGATACGACCCTTTTTATGTATTCCAAAAGCAGGCATACTTTTGAACTTACTTCCGGCAACTAATTTTTTCCAGGCATCATCCCACAAGGTGGTATTGACAATGTGTTGGCCATTGAGGTAAAAATCAAGTTTGCCATTCAAGGATTTTATTTCTGCGTGGTTCCATTCGCCTACTACTTTCACTGGTTCAGATGACGATGATATAAGATCATATAAATCACCTGCACGGTGCTTTATGATTTTACCATCGGGGTGACCATCATTATCAAGTACCTGCATCTCCGGGCCGGTTTGGTAGGTGTTTTTGTACTTGGCTTTATCCTCATGTACATAAAAAATAATTCCGCTATTACCTTTCGTTGATATTTTCCAGTCTACTGCAAAATGAAAGTTGTCATATTCATCATTGGTTACGATATCCCTGTTTTCGTTAGGCGTCCACTCCTTTTTCTTAGCAGAGTTGATACGTAATGTTCCATCTTCAACTGTCCAGGCATTGCCAACGGCATTATAGCCATAGGTGTGCCACCCAGTAGTAGTTGTGCCGTCAAATAATAATTTCCAACCTTCTTTCTTTTCCTTAGCAGTTAAAGTATTTGCTTGTTTATCCATGCTGGTAGAAGTGGTTACGTTTGAAGAATTACAGCCGATAAAAATGGCAGCTGCTAATACCAGGACTAATAATTTTTTCATGCTCATTTTTTTAAAGTCATTATATATTTCACCATCGCTTTTGCATCTTCATTCGAAAGTCCGGGGTGAGACGTCATAGGCACCTGTCCCCATTTTCCTACACTACCTTTAATAATTGTTTGAGCTAGTGTATCAATTACCTCATCTGTTGCAGGATACTTTGCCGCAACAACTTCATAAGCGGGGCCTATCAATTGCTCAGTAACTTTATGGCATGTTAAGCAATCGCTTTTCGCAATAAGGTTAAGCCCTTTGGTATAAGCGGGATTATCTGTTGATGCTGAAGTTGCTGTTTTATCTTCTGTGGGGGGCTGTTTATCTTCACTACTTTGACTGCCGCAGCTTACGATCAAAAAGCTGAAGCAAGCAATAACTAATATCCTCTTCATTAACTAAATTTAAATTGAATCATAACTAAGCTAAGCCTAATAAATTTCTATTGAATGATTCACCTTCACCCGCTTTAGCAAAATCATCGAATGCTTTTTCTGTCACCCTTATTATATTGTTCTTTATAAATTCTGCTCCTTCTTTAGCACCATCTTCCGGATGCTTTAATGAGCATTCCCATTCCAACACTGCCCATCCATCATAATCATACTGCGCAAGTTTGCTAAAAATAGCTTTAAAATTCACTTGTCCATCACCCGGAGACCGGTACCTTCCTGCACGGTTTAACCAACTCTGGTATCCACCAAATGTACCTTGTTTACCTGTTGCATTGAACTCTGAATCCTTTACATGAAAAGCGCGGATCCGTTCATGATAATGATCGATGTATGCCAGGTAGTCTAACTGTTGTAAAACAAAATGTGAAGGGTCGTATAGCAAGCATGCTCTCGGATGATTCTTCACCTGCTCTAAAAACATTTCATACGTGACACCATCAAACAGATCTTCCGACGGATGTATCTCATAACAAACATCTACACCACTTTCATCAAATTCATTTAAGATGGGGAGCCATCTTTTTGCAAGCTCTTTAAAACCTTCCTCTACCAAACCTGCTGGACGTTGTGGCCATGGGTGAAAGTAAGGCCACAAAAGAGATCCACTGAAAGAAGGACATGCATTTAAGCCTAAGTTTTGAGAAGCCTTTGCTGCATACTTCATTTGCTGAATAGCCCAATCAGTACGAGCCTTCGGATTATTTTGAACCGCCTCAGGAGCAAAGCTATCGAACAAAGTATCATAGGCAGGATGTACTGCAACAAGTTGACCCTGTATATGTGTAGCCAGTTCTGTTATTTCCAGCCCACATTCATTTACCAACCCTTTTAAATCATCACAATAAGTTTTGCTTTCCGCTGCTTGTTCAAGATCAATCAAACTTTCATTCGCAGGAAGTTGCACCCCAACAAACCCGAGGCTCTTTGCCCATTCGCAAATACTTTTAAGATCATTAAACGGTGGCTCATCACCAACAAACTGTGCTAAAAAAATTCCCGGGCCTTTTATTGTTTTCATATGCCGTGCTAAATCTTCGTAAAGTTAGAACTTGTCTTATTGATAGTTATTAGTACTTTTTATACCAATGTTGATATTTCATTGCATCATCGTTGCGTCGCACACCTGGGCAGTATGTAACTTTTATTCAGCGAAGTAAAGCCACTGTAATCAAGAATTTGTCTTTGGTTATTTAATCTACCAATCCTCTCCATCAGCAGTATGTAACCTTTTGTTACACGATGAATGTACTTTTTATAGAATAGTCATCATTGTAGTATATTAAGTTTAATAAACATACACCATTATGATTAAGCATCTGCTAACTACTTTAATGTTAGGTTCATTTTATCTGCTTATGGACAAAGTCGCATCATAATAACTACCTATCCACAAGAAGTATCAGTAGGTTAAAAATGGATTTTACCTCTTAATCAGCTCACTTGGGTTGAAGTTCATGATAGCTAAAATACTTCAGGCAAAGAGGTTTGTAAAATCCTATACGAACATGGATTTGTATAAGTACCTCAAAATCAAAAAGGAAGTCACATAACCATGCAGAAAAGCTAAATGAGCAAACCACTACTGTTCCTGTACCTAACCATGAGATAAAGTGGAAACTTATAATAAAATATTCAATCGCAAGGCTTAAAATAAATTTTGAAAGGTAAGTAGGTGATCTTGTTTTGAATCTAACGCTGCTCAAAAACACATTAATATATAACCTTTACTTTACTTTATAAAAGTTCTAACATTGTTTCGGGTTACTTTAACGGCAAAAACAACATAATTTAGAGTAACAACGTTTTTAAACAAACCTCAGCCCATCAGTGAAACAAAAAAGTAAAATACTCTCTCTTTTCTCCGCAATCTTTTTGTCGGCAGTATTTTCATTTTCAGCAAAGGCACAAACCAACGATATGGATACCCTAAAGGTGTATGCATTTATTGTTGATGGAGATACAATACCTGGTGGAAGAATGCTTGATGCACTAGTGAAAACAAAGATGCAGGCTAAATGGAAAAAATACTGGGCTGAATGGACAAGACTTCGCAACGCGATCTATGTTACTTATCCTTATGCAAAAACTGCAAGTCGTATTATGAATGAAATTAACGGGCAGTTGGTTGGTGTAACGGATAAGAAACTTCGTAAGGAGATAATAAAAAAACGTGAAAAGGATTTAAAGAGAGACTTCACTGATAAGCTTACCAACCTATCAGTTTACCAGGGAAAAGTGTTGATGAAACTGATAAACAGGGAAACGGGCAATAATTGCTACGAGATAATAGAAGAATATAAAGGCGGTTTTACTGCTGGCTTCTGGCAAGCTATTGCAGTTGTTTTCGGAAGTAACCTTAAACAAGCCTACGAGCCTGATAAGAAAGACAGGGATATGGAGCAAATAGTGCGTGAAGTTGAAAGAATGTATGGCTATAGAAGCTAAAGGTTCGTACATTAGAATATCCTTCAGACATCTTTGTTGATAACTCCACCTCATTAATACTCAGTGTTTTACTACTGTTGATATCTCCCTCATACCTTAACATTTTTCGTTGCCTAAATGAATTACCTTGCGGCTTCAGTAATGGTTTTTGTTATATGGCTTTAAAATTGGATATTCTTGCTTTTGGTGTTCACCCCGACGATGTTGAATTAGGATGTTCAGGAACTTTGTTGAGTGCCATTGCTGAAGGAAAAAAAGTAGGAATAATAGATCTAACGCAAGGTGAATTAGGAACACGTGGAACTGCAGAAACCCGCAAAACAGAAGCAGAGAATGCTGCAAGGATTTTGGGAGTTGACGTGAGAGAAAATCTTAAAATGGCTGATGGGTTTTTTCAAAACGATGAGGCGCACCAACGACAAGTAATTTCGATAATAAGGAAGTATAAACCAGAAATAGTTTTAGCAAATGCTCCCGAAGATCGTCATCCCGATCATGGACGCAGTGCAAAGCTTGTGAGTGATGCAGCCTTTCTTTCAGGTTTAAGAAAGATAGAGACAGAAACAGGTGGCGAAAACCAGGAGGCGTGGAGACCGAAATATGTTTTTCATTATATACAGGACAGATTTCTTCAACCCGGTTTCGTTGTAGATATTTCTGCTCATCACGATAAAAAAATAGAATCTGTGCTTTGTTATCAAACACAGTTCTTCAATCCGAATCTTAAAGAACCGCAAACCTATATTTCAAGCCCTGAGTTTATTGAAACAGTAAAGTCAAGGGCGATGATGCTAGGAAAACGCATTGGTGTAAAATTTGCTGAAGGTTTTATTTCAGAAAAGGTTTTAGGAGTAAAAAGCCTTGATGCGTTTATTCAACATTCAACCTGAACATTAAAGAACGATCAGACATATTAATTGCTTAACTAAAAGTTTTAAAAAAATGGCTTCACCGAAATTCCCAAAGACAGCAGTTTCTTTTCATGGCGAATTGAAAAGAAGAATCGGCGAATACTTTAAACAAACCGGAACATCCCCTACAGGTAATTTCAAGTTGTACATCAAAGCAGCCGTATTGCTTTCAGCTTTTATAGGTTTATATATTCACCTTGTGTTTTTTACACCGCCTGCAGTTTGGGCAATTCTTGAATCCGTTTTATTTGGTTGTGTGATCGCAGCAATAGGATTTAATGTAATGCATGATGGAGCACATGGAAGTTTTAGCCGCTATAAATGGATTAATGAAATGGCTTCAAGTGTAGCTAATTTTCTTGGTGCAAGTCAGCATATGTGGAAATCAAAACACAATGTGATACATCATACTTATACAAACATTCATGGTGTGGATGATGATATAGAAGCTCGTCCGCTTTTAAGATTATGCGATGAGCAGGAGCATTTAAAAATTCACAGGTATCAGCATGTTTATTTTCCGGCAGCGTATTCGCTGCTGTACATCTGGTGGATTTTTGTAACGGATTATAAAAAATATTTTAGTGGTAAAATTGGCTCTACAGAGTTAAGAAAAATGACAATGCAAGAGCATTTGGAGTTTTGGTTTTATAAGATTGCTCATGCATTTATTTTCGTAGTTCTTCCAATTTACATGGTTGGGTTTACTGCGTGGATAATAGGATTTTTAAGCATGGGTCTTGTTGCAGGATTTGTTTTAAGTATCGTTTTCCAATTAGCACATACAGTAGAGCATACGCATTTTCCACAGCCGGTTCAGGGCACGGGTAAAATGGAAGATGAGTGGGCAATCCACCAGATTAAGACAACAGCAAATTTTGCTACCCGCAATAAAGTTATCAGCTGGTTGGTCGGCGGTTTAAACTTCCAGATTGAGCATCATTTATTTCCCAGGATATCACACGTTCATTATCCGCAAATAAGTAAAATAATTAGGAAAGCTTGTGAAGATTTCAACATTCAGTATGTGGAATATCCGAAGATGAGACAGGCGGTTGCTTCGCATGTATCTTATTTAAAGCAGTTAGGTAAGGCTTCTTAATTCGGGTTTTTGTTTTTGCATGAAGTGTGATTATCTAATGGTAATCACACTTTTTTTATGCAGGTAATTCAGCTACAAGGTAGTTCGGGGGAAAGTTTAAATTAACTGCTTTATCCTTTTCAAAGAACCCATAAACAGTACTTCCTGTGCCAGTCATTGCCGCGTAGATTGCGCCTTTATTATAAAGTTCTTCTTTAATTCTTTTTAGTTCAGGATGAAGTTTGAACACTCCATCTTCAAAATCGTTGTGCATTTCCTCTCTCCACGTTTGTACATGTTGTCGAACAACTTCTTTGATATTTACTTCCGGTGCTTTAGGTATAAGCTGTGCAAATGCTTCTTTCGTAGACACGTGTATACCTGAATTAACTAAGACAATTTTGTAAGATGATAAATCTAAAGCGATCGGCTCAAGCAATTCACCACGCCCTCTTGCAAATGATGGTTTATTGATGATGAAAAATGGACAATCACTTCCAAGACTTAAAGCATACTCAAGTAACCGGGCTTCAGCTATATTTAGTTTAAACTTTTTGTTCAACATCATTAACATAAAAGTCGTGTCGGCACTACCGCCACCTAAACCGGCGCCCATCGGTATAGCTTTGTGCAAGTGAATGTGAACAGGAGGTAGTTCAGGAAAACCTTCCTTTAAAAGACGATAAGCCTTAACACAAAGATTACTTTCTTCATCACCACTTATTTGCAAACCTGATGTTTGAAATTTAAATTCAGTTGATTGGATTAGTTCTAAAGAATCTTTAAGCCCGATTGGAAGAAAAACTGTTTCAAGATCGTGATAGCCGTCTTTACGTTTACGGGTAACGTTTAAACCAAGGTTAATTTTACAATTCGGGAAAGTGATCATTTATGATAACACATGATGATGACAGAAGAAATACTTATTAATAACCGTAAAGAAACACGACTTCATCAATGACTTGCCGGTGAAGTGTGCGACGCAACGATGACGCTATGAAAGACTGAAGCTCGTAACAAAAGAAAGAATCTGTTATTCTACGAGTTACTTCCTCTTATTGATCTCGTCCCTTATTGAAATAGCTCGTATATAATCCTCTTGTTCCAGCACTTCATTAAGAAGGTTATTCAATTCTTCAAGGCTCAAGCCGCTTAAATCATCCCGGCTTCCTGGCTCTGCAGCCGGAGAAGATGTTACGCTGCCACCCTTTTTCTTTTTGCCCGGTGTATCTTCCATTAAAATTCCGGCGCTATCTAGTATGTGATCATATGTATAAACTGGACATGCAAAGCGAACAGCAAGCGCTAAGGCATCGCTTGTGCGGCTATCAATTTCAACTGTATCATGCTCGTTAATACAAACCAGCTTTGAGTAAAAAATGCCTTCCTGAAGATCACTGATAACTATCTCTTGTAAATCAACATTGAAGGCTGTCATAAAGTTCTTAAGCAAATCGTGAGTAAGCGGACGACTTGGTTGCATACGCTCAAGAGCTACAGCAATCGCTTGTGCTTCAAAGCCACCGATAACAATAGGTAAACGGCGCAGGCCATTCACTTCGCCTAATACAACTGCATACGAATGTGTTTGAGTAATGCTATGTGATAAGGCTACAATTTCCAGTTCTATCTTCTTCATACCTGCTTTTAATTCTTCATCGATTAATTCTGCGCAAAAGTAAAGATTTCGCTATGAATGATGATTTTTTGTATTACAATAATCTGCGAAGATATAAACTGATGTTCTTTAAAATGTCAAATGTTTTTTGCTCATGTAAATAATATCGAAATAAAACCTCTGCGCATTGTTTGCTACATTTGCACCTCCTTAGAAACATAACCTGTATGATAAATATTTCTTTTCCGGATGGTGCGGTGCGGCAATATCAAGAAGGATCTTCAGCGATGGATATTGCAAAATCTATCAGTGAAGGATTAGCTCGAAAATTGTTGGCTGCTAAAGTGAATGATGAAGTTTGGGATTTAACAAGACCCATAGATACTGATGCTTCTTTAAAATTATTGACGTGGGATGATACAGATGGTAAAGCAACGTTTTGGCATTCTTCTGCACATTTAATGGCCGAAGCTTTAGAATCGGTTTACCCTGGTGTAAAGCTTGGAATAGGACCTGCAATTGAAAAAGGCTTTTACTATGATATTGATTTAGGTGACAGGCAGATTTCTGAAGAAGACCTTAGAAAGATAGAGGGAAAAATGGCTGAATTAGCAAAGCAAAATAATGCTTACACCCGGAAAGCCATCAGTAAAGACGAAGCTGTTAAATACTTTACCGAAAAAGGTGATG
This sequence comes from Segetibacter sp., assembly GCA_036387965.1. Classification (GTDB taxonomy): domain Bacteria; phylum Bacteroidota; class Bacteroidia; order Chitinophagales; family Chitinophagaceae; genus Segetibacter. Next base: position 10,092 of record DASVST010000485.1, read on the forward strand.
AATATAAATTGGAATTGCTTGAGGGACTTAGCGATGGTGAGATCACTTTCTACCAGCAGGGCAATTTTACTGATCTCTGTCGTGGCCCACACATTCCAGCAACAGGTGTAATTAAAGCTGTAAAATTATTAAGTATTGCAGGTGCTTATTGGCGTGGTGATGAAAAACGCAAACAGCTTACACGTATCTACGGCGTAACATTTCCTAATCAAAAAGAACTTGATGAATATCTTGTTTTACTTGAAGAAGCAAAGAAGAGAGATCATAGAAAGTTGGGGAAGGAATTAGAACTGTTTACTTTTTCCGAGAAGGTTGGTTTGGGTTTACCTCTTTGGTTGCCGAAGGGAACTATGCTGCGCGAAAGGTTGATGCAGTTCTTACAAAAAGCACAGATCGAGTCTGGTTATTTACCCGTAACAACGCCGCACATCGGTCATAAAAATTTATATGTAACGAGCGGGCACTACGAGAAATATGGTAAGGACAGTTTCCAGCCTATACAAACCCCACAGGAAGGCGAGGAGTTTTTTCTTAAGCCGATGAACTGCCCGCATCATTGTGAAATATATAAATCTTCCCCACGCAGTTATAAAGATTTGCCACTACGGTTAGCCGAATTTGGTACCGTGTATAGATATGAACAACATGGAGAATTACATGGGTTAACCAGGGTTCGTGGATTTACTGTTGACGACGCGCATTTATTCTGCCGTCCAGACCAGGTATTAGAAGAATTTAAGAAGGTTATCGATCTGGTTCTTTATGTTTTAAACGCACTGAGCTTTTCAGATTATACAGCACAAATTTCGCTTAGACATAAAGAAGACAGAAGCAAATACATTGGCTCAGATGAAAACTGGCAGATCGCTGAACAGGCAATCATAGAAGCAGCAGCCGAAAAGGGATTGCCCACTGTTGTTGAATATGGCGAGGCTGCGTTTTACGGGCCGAAGCTAGACTTTATGATCAAAGATTCTATAGGTCGTAAATGGCAGCTGGGCACCATAC
>DASVST010000486.1:0-5310 GCA_036387965.1 Segetibacter sp.
CAACACAACCTATTAATGTAGATGGTGTTTATAACGGTAATGGATATTTGAATTTCTCGAAGCCTCTTAAACTAAAAAAACAAAAAATCTATTGGAACAGTAACATCAATTTTAATTTAGGACGGAACGTTAGCTTAATAGATAACCTTCAAAACATTAATAATACAACAGGAGGAAGAATTGGCACTAGCTTACGTTTAGAAGTAGAAGACCTTCTTGAACTAAGTACCGGATATAATATTTCTTACCAGGATAGCAGGTACTCTTTGAAGAAAAATCTAAATAATACTTCTTACACCTACGGAGCTGAAGTTACACTTGAACTCACACCAGGTAAGTCTACAGAGGTAAACATCAACTGGGACTTCAGTAAAAACACAGGAAGATCAACTGGCTTTAACAGGCAGGTTAATATGATAAATGCAGACGTTACACAGTTCATGAATAAAAACAAATCGTGGTGGTTAAAGCTTAAAGTTTACGACCTATTAAAAGAAAATGTAAGTATTTATAGATACAGTGGCGAAAGCTTTATTGAAGATTACCAGACGAATGTGCTTACAAGGTTTTTCCTGCTTTCTTTGAATTTTAAGCTAAGCAAGTTTGCGGGCAAACCTCCAGCATCGCAAAGTAGTCCCGGAGTTATTATGATGCGATAAATAAGTTGCTAGGATTTTTTGGTCGAGTGTTCACTTGCATATTGCTGAACAAATCGCTATTTTGTTCAACCAAACCAAAACTATAATTATGAACACAAAAAGATTTTTTCTTGGAGGAATCTCAGCAGGGGTCACTTTTTTCTTGTTAGGCTGGTTGCTGTATGGCAATCTTCTTATGGATACCCTTGCAGAGAATGCCGGCTCGGCAACAGGTGTAAACAGAGATCCGGAAAGCATGGTTTTCTGGGCACTAATACTTGGGAACCTTTTATTCGGCTTTTTGCTTGCTTATGTTTTTGAAAAGGCAGGCATTCGAACATTTGTTTCAGGCTTTACCACAGGAGGCGTAATCGGGTTTCTAACGTCTGCAGCTGTTGATTTAACCATGTATGGCACCACTAACCTTATGACCACTACAGGACTTGCAGTTGATATAGCAGTAATGACAATTATATCTGCTATTGCAGGTGGAGTTGGTGGCGCAGTAATGGGTACTACAAGCAAGACATCAACTGTTTAATACATAGTTTAATTTTTAAAGGCCGCCACTTAAAACTGGCGGCCTTGTTTTATCAAACCATTTCCTTGTTAGTATTCTTCCACTTACGCCAACTTCAATATTTACGCTTAAATTTATCCTCTTCAAAATTGTACTACATGAGAATACTTGTTCGCCTACTTTTTTTGTTTATCCCGTTTGCAGGAATTGCACAGAGAAACGATTCAGCATGGATATTAAGAAATTACAATAAAATAGAACGCTACATTCCCATGCGGGATGGCGTAAAATTGTTCACCTCTATTTATGTTCCAAAAGATAATGACGAGAAACATCCAATCTTATTAAATCGTACTCCGTATAGCTGTGCACCCTATGGAGAAGACAAATTCAAAGCATTTTGGGAAAATCACTATAAAGAATACTGCAGGGAAAAATACATAATGGTTTACCAGGATGTACGTGGCCGCTGGATGAGTGAAGGTGAGTTTGTTGATGTGCGCCCATTCAATCCAAATAAAAAAACAAATAAAGATGTCGATGAAGCAAGTGATACTTATGATACCATAGATTGGCTTACAAAGAACCTTGCCGGTAACAATGGAAATGTTGGAGTTTTTGGTATTTCATATCCAGGATTTTATGCAACGATGGCTTCGTTAAGTAATCACCCTGCGCTGAAAGCTGTTAGTCCGCAGGCACCCGTTACTGATTGGTTTATTGGTGATGATTTTCATCACAACGGCGCTTTCATGCTAATGGATGCCTTTGGCTTTTATTCATCATTCGGGAAGCCGAGACCAAGTCCTACTTCTATTGGGCCAACAGCTTTTGATTATTCAACCAAAGACAACTACAAATTTTATTTAGAAACAGGCGCCCTGTCAAACTTCAGCAAGAAGTATATGGGTGATACTTTTAAATTCTGGACAGACTTAATGAACCACCCCAATTATGATGCATGGTGGAAAGCAAGGAACGTAAGGAATTTTACACAAAATGTAAAACCTGCAACATTGGTAGTTGGTGGCTTATTTGATGCTGAGGATGTATTTGGAGCATGGGCCACTTATCAGTCAATTGAGAAAAAAAGTCGCACAACAAATAACAGGCTTGTTATGGGTCCATGGTTTCATGGTGGTTGGGTAAGATCAGATGGAAGTAATCTCGGCAACGTGCAGTTCGGCAGTAAAACAAGTGAATGGTACCAGAAGAATATGGAAATTCCATTCTTCCAACACTATTTAAAGGGGAAAGGAAGTGATAAAGATATTGCTGAAGCAAACATCTTTTTTACCGGTGAAAACACCTGGAAAAAGTTGCCTCAATGGCCTCCTTCAGATATGCAGAATAAAGAACTATATCTGCAAGCAAAAGGAAAGCTCAGCTGGAGTAAACCTGTTACGCAAAATAAATTTTCAGAATACGTAAGCGATCCTGCTAAACCTGTTCCGTATACTGAAGATGTACATTTTAGAAGAACAAGAGAGTATATGAGCGATGATCAAAGGTTTGCCGCAAGAAGACCTGATGTACTGGTCTTTCAAACTGATGTTTTATCCGATGATGTTACTCTGGCCGGACCTGTTCTTGCTGATTTGATGGTTAGCATCACAGGTACAGATGCTGACTTTGTGGTGAAAGTTATTGATGTTTTTCCCGATAAGTTTAGCTACGCTGATGATGACAAGTACCTAATGGATGGTTATCAAATGTTGGTAAGGGGTGAGGTAATGCGAGGTAAGTTCCGCAACAGTTTTGAAAAGCCAACGCCTTTTATTCCTAATCAAACAACTAATGTGAAATTTACTTTGCCTGATGTTGCACATACTTTCAAACAAGGACATAGAATAATGATACAAGTGCAAAGCAGCTGGTTTCCTTTGGTTGACAGAAACCCACAAAAATTCGTAGATATTTATCATGCTAAAGATGAAGATTTTCAAAAAGCAACAATAAGAATTCACCACTCTGGAAATGCAGCAAGCAAAATTATTTTACCTGTTGTTAAATAATCATTCATAAAAACTAATTAAATGGATCAACGAATCATTAACCTTTACGACGAGTACACACATAAGCCACTTACGAGAGAGACATTTATGAAACAACTTGTAAAGCTCACAGGAAGCATGGCAGTTGCAATGACCATTCTTCCAACACTTGAAGGTTGCTATACAAAACCAGTTACTGCTTCGTCAGGTGATGATTTATTTACTGAGCGTATAACTTATCCTGGCGCAGCCGGCGAAATGAAGGCATACATCGCACGACCAAAAAAAGAAAAAAAATATGCTGCGGTGATGGTCATCCATGAAAATCGTGGATTAAATCCTCATATTGAGGATGTAGCACGAAGAGCAGCAATGGCCGGCTACCTTGCAATAGCACCTGATGCATTATCGCCACATGGCGGAACACCGACAAATGAAGATGAAGCACGTGCATTGTTCAGTAAATTAGATGCAAAGCAAAACATCACAAACTTTGCTAAAGGTTTCGATTATTTGAACACCAGAAAAGATTGTAACGGCAATATGGGTTGTGTTGGTTTTTGCTGGGGCGGTGCAATGGCAAACAACTTAGCAGTTAACGTTCCCGCTTTAAAAGCTGCAGTTGCCTATTATGGCTCACAACCGAAAAAAGAAGATGTTCCAAAGATCAAAGCTGCTGTTCAACTGCATTACGGAGCATTAGACGAAAGGATTAACGCCGGAATTCCAACATACGAAGAAGCTTTAAAGCAAGCAGGTAAAAAATACGAGTTGTATATCTATGAAGGTGTCAACCATGCTTTCCACAACGATACTTCAACAGCAAGATATAACGAAGCTGCAGCAAAACTTTCATGGAAACGCACACTAGATTTTTATGATAAATATTTGAAGTAGAAGAACGGTTGCTTTTACCTTTAGCTCCTGAAATGACACTATGAAAAAAATTTCGATTGCTTTATTACTTTTGATACCAGCTTCTCTTTTTTCGCAGAAGCTAAATATTATACCGGCCCCCGTTTCTGCCAAAATCACCCAGGGCAGTTTTTCAGTTTCTTCAAACACGAAACTTGTTTTAAATGATGCCGGCGAAAAGCCTACAGCAGATTTTCTGAACGATTACCTGCAACGCATTTATGGTTTTAAGCTTGATATTGCAACAGAGGCTAAAGAAAATTATATACGGTTAAATACGCTCAGATTTATAAAGGCTCCGGAGAATGAAGGGCATTATACATTGAACATAAAACCTGGTAACATAAACATTGAAGGTGATACCTATATGGGCACCTTTTATGGTATGCAGACTTTATTGCAACTCTTTCCTGGCAAAGCTCAAAAGCAGTTTGATCTTCCGTGTGCATCAATAAATGATTTTCCCCGGTTTAACTATCGCGGTATGCATCTGGATGCAGGTCGACATTTTTTCCCTGTTAACTATATTAAAAAGTACATAGATTATATCGCTCTTCATAAAATGAATACTTTCCATTGGCACTTAACTGAAGACCAGGGATGGCGTATTGAAATAAAAAAATATCCCAAGTTACAAACAGACGCAGCTTACAGAAACGGAACGATCATTGGCCGCTACCCCGGCAAAGGAAATGACAACTTGCGTTATGGTGGGTTCTAAACACAAGATGAAATAAAAGAGGTTGTAAAATATGCAGCCGACAGGTACATAACAGTCATTCCTGAAATAGAGATGCCCGGGCATTCATCGGCAGCTATTGCAGCATATCCTGAACTAAGCTGCTTTCCTGATGAGCCCACTAAAGCTCCTGCGCAAACTGCATGGAGCGGACCAACAACAGGTAAGCAGGTGCAACAGGCATGGGGTGTTTTTCCTGATGTGTATTGTGCAGGAAAAGAAAACACGTTTAAATTTTTAGAAGATGTTATTGATGAAGTTCTTGAATTATTTCCTTCACAATACATTCATATTGGTGGTGACGAAAGTCCAAAAAGCCAATGGAAGAGATGTCCACGATGCCAACAAAGAATAAAAGACAACAAGCTTAAAGATGAGCACGAACTGCAGAGTTATTTTATTCAAAGAATGGAAAAATACATCAATAGTAAAGGAAGAAAAATTATCGGTTGGGACGAAATATTAGAAGGTGGGCTTGCACCAAACGCAACGGTAATGAGCTGG